>CALGIK010000331.1 GCA_937915515.1 uncultured Clostridia bacterium | reverse complement strand
TAAAAATCGCAAAAAACGCCGTCAACTACGCAAAAAAATACAATTATGATACTGTTATTATCGATACAGCTGGCAGACTGCATATTGACGAAAAACTCATGGAGGAATTATCCTCGTTAAAAAAACATCTTGACGTGACGGAAACTTTGCTTGTAATTGATGCAATGACAGGACAAGACGCCGTAAATGTGGCAAAGACCTTTGACGAAACTGTAAGTCTAACCGGTGTTATCGTCACCAAAATGGACGGCGATACACGAGGAGGCGCAACACTTTCGGTCAAAGCCGTTACGGGCAAACCCATTAAGTTTTGCGGAGTGGGCGAAAAACTAACCGACATCGAGCCTTTTTATCCCGACAGGACGGCAAGCCGAATTTTGGGCATGGGCGACGTCTTAACTTTAATCGAAAAAGCACAGACAGCTTTTAATGAGCAAGATGCTAAGCGGATGGCGCAAAAATATAAGGAAGCTTCTTTTGATTTGACCGATTATCTGACTCAGATAGAAAGTTTAAACAAAATGGGCAACGTTAAGGATTTGCTCAATATGGTGCCGGGGGCGGCAAAACTAAAAGTCAGTGACGCTGACATAGACGAGTCGGAAATAGCAAAAAACAAAGCGATTATCCTTTCCATGACGCTTGAGGAACGGCGAAATCCAAAAATATTAAACTATAGCCGACGTAAAAGGATTGCTTCAGGCAGCGGAACGGACGTGCAGTCGGTAAACAAACTGATTAAGCAATTTGAGCAATCGAAGGAACTTATGAAGCGTTTCAGCAATAAAAGAGGCGCAAGATTACCTTTTTAACGTAAACAAAACAAAATCTATATATACATTTGGAGGAAACAAAAATGTCAGTAAAAATGAGACTAACCCGTTTGGGCGACAAGAAATCACCCTTTTACCGTATAGTGGTTATTGATAGCCGCAAAGCTCGTGACGGCGAATATTTTGATTTAATCGGAACATACAACCCCTTAACTCAACCTGCCGTTTTAAACATTGACGTCGATAAAGCTAAAAAATGGCTTAATAACGGCGTACAACCTACCGATACGGTAAGAGCGCTTTTAGTGCAAAAAGGTCTTATCGAAGCAAAAAAAATAAGGGCAAAAACTGATAAAACAGCTGCAGCCGATAAGGCAGAATAAAGGCGACAAAGATGGAAGAATTATTACAGTTTTTAATCAGCAATCTTGTTTTAGATAAGGACGCAGTTGCCATAAAAGTGACGGAAAAAGAGGATAACTATGTTGACCTTCTTATTTCTGTCGCAGAAGACGATATAGGCAGAGTAATAGGCCGTCAAGGCAAAATCATCAATGCCGTGCGCACCTTAGCTAAAGCCGTAGGTATAAAAAACGGCAAAAAGTATTCGGTGGAAATTTTAAACGGCGAAAAAAAGACAAGGCAGAATAATTAAGCAAAAAATAAAAATGAAAATACCCGTAGCGACAATTATAAAACCACAGGGAATTAAGGGCGAAGTTAAAATGTCTTCTTCCTTAGATATCGGCGCACTGATGCATTTAAAAGAAATGTTTTTT
>CALGIK010000330.1 GCA_937915515.1 uncultured Clostridia bacterium | reverse complement strand
TTTCCCCCCTTATTATCTTGCAAAAGATACAATCCAACTCCATTATTTTTACCTCGCTTTTAATTGTAACACACAAAAATAATTATTTCAATTAATTATACTTAAAAAGCTGTTTATAAACGCAGATAAGCGTTTTATTGCGTAATTATAGCAAAAAGGACACCGTTTTGAGGCGTCCTGATGCTATTATTAAGAGGATTATTCTAAATATCAGAGAAATAAAATTTTATTTGGCTTTATAAGATATAGAGCAACTTCGCTTTATGTCGTTTATAAAAAATTAGATTTATTCACATAAATCTGGCGCCGCATTCATTTCTTCGTAAGTGGAGTAAAAAATCATTTTAATAGTTAAGTTATCAAGATTTGCGCCGACCATAAACAATACTTTCAATTGTTCTTCACTTATAATGATTTTCCCTGTAATAAACGGCTTCCCTATATTGATTCCAGGTACATTAAACATTTTTATTCCATTAATGTAAAGCATTCCGAACCTTTTTTTTGTCGGAAATTTAATATATGAGATTTCTCCAATTTCGCCTTTTAATTTGAAGGGACGGAATTCGGTGTCGTCAGCATACCAGGGAAATAATTGGGTACCTTCTCTACGCTCTTGATCTTTAAACCTTGCATACAGTGTAACAATAGTACCGCTATCGTCGTAGTAATAAGGCGATCCGCTTATTTCCTCGCCCCATTCTCCGTCGGTGCCGTCAGCGGTAAACCAGCCGATAAAATACATTGTTGTAGTTCCATCAACGTAACTGTCGGGAAAAGGCAAGGTTTCAATGTAAATATTTTCGTCGGGTATATTCTGGGGACTTGCGCCTAATTCGAATTCATAAACGGTTAAAGATTGGTCTTCCTTGGATAAAAGCTGCAAACATGTCTTGTCGTAATCTAAAAACATTCCTAGATAACTATAATATGCTCCGACTGGTGCGATTATATCTATATCTAAAAGAGTGCGCATATTTTTGCTGAAAATATAAGGCATGCCGGATTGCAGGTGAGGAGCTTTATTCCCCTCAAAAGTTATGGTTTTTAGCGCATTGCTATTCCAAAACACGCCTCTTTCAAGTATGGTTACGGAAGCAGGCAATGTAACATTTTCTAAAAATTCGGTATTTGACATGCTTGAGGCTTTAATATCAGTGACTGTCGATGGAATTGCGTAATCGATGTCAGACTTTCCCCATGGATATAATATGAGATTTGTTATGTCTTTGTCAAATAGTACGCCATCCATTGCACAATAATATTCATTACAAGTATCAACTTCAAATTTTGTCAAATTTTCTCCATTAATAGCAAATGCACCTATGTGTGTGACGGATGCAGGTACAAAAAATGTTTCAACGCCTAATCCTATCATAGCTTGATCTTCGATTGATGTAAGTAGACTGTTTTGTCCTATTGTAAGCGTAGTCAAATTTGGTAAATATGTAATACCTCCATATCCCGACAATGAATTGCCGCCTATGCAAAGCGTTGACGAACGAATAACAGTTACACTGTCGGGGATATTTAGATTAATTATACTGCTTCCTACATATTCGCTCCTATTATAAATACTGCCGCCGATACAGCCAGCTTTGATCTCGGTCATGCCTTCAGGAAGCGACAAATTTTCTAAATACCTGGTATATGCAAAGGCAAATTCTTTAATTTCTCTGACAGAGCTTGGCACCGTATAGCTTGTCGCAGATGATTGTGCAGCGTAGATATAAAGTGAGTCGCCCTTTATTGTTTGAGTATCGGATATTTTTATGTCAACGTTTTTGGCAATAATGCAATTGTTTTCTACCATATAATAATCGTTGCCGCTTACCTGTTGACCGTTTTCGTCCACCATTTTTATTGAAGTAATTCCGCTGCTATATCCTTGAATATTGGTAAAAGCATCCCAGCCTATGTATTCTAAGCTATTGGGCAAGACAATTTCACTCCATCCCGAGCAATTAAAAAAACTATCAAAAAATGCGCCGTCACCTATTTTTTTAAGTCCGTAAGGCAAGTTTACTTGTATAAGTGAATAACACCCCCCAAAAGCGCTGGCTCCAGTTATATTAAAATTACCTCCATTATCATAATGACCTTTGTATCCCTTTATTTCTCCTATAGTACCATTGAAAGTAACGGAACGAAGCGCCATACAGTTGGAAAAAGTATTTTCGTATATGATGTTAATATGACCATCAATAATCACACTTTCCAGCGGACTATCGCAGTCCCACGTCATAAACAGTCCTGGATAAATATCCTCAGCCTTTTCGTCCACATGAAAATTGGCAACATAACGATCCGTGTATATTATTTTTTTGCCATCAGCAGATTTAAATGTATTGTCTTCAAATACAAAATTACCTCCATCCGCACATATAAATTCAGGCATTTTTTCTTCAGTATAATCCCCCACAAACAGAAATGCCTTATGTTCTACAATTGACAGCGTAGATGGTATATATACTTCTTTTAATCTTTTGCATGAATATATGGCACCATATAACTCATTGCTTTTTAAAATTTCTACGCCCTCTTCAAAAACTACTATTTCTAGTCGGTCACAAAACATTATTGCGGCATTTATTGTTTTTATGCTTCCCGGAACATATAATTTCTGCATCGTATTTTGATAAGATAAAGCACTTTCAGATATTTCCACTATTGGTCTGCCGTTATGTTCATTAGGAAGTGCAACAGAATTTGGCAATTGAAAATAAGGTTGATTATTCCCAGGAATTTTTAACGAATATCCTGAAAGTTGACCTTCGCCGTCATACACTTCAGTAAACTCATATTGATTACCGTCAGGAAGTTGAGTTGGAATATATTCGTATACTGCATTTACTTCAATATCTTCGGTTATTTTTGTTAATTTTTTATCCCAATTGTCAAATTCGTAGCACCAGCTATATGTATGAGGTGCTAAAGGAGCAATAACGTCACTGCCGTAAGGAACATTTTCCTTAATAGTTAGCAATCCGACATCGTCAAAAAACCTTACTGTTAATAGTTTTGTTTCCCACGTTGCAACTAATGTTCTGTCACCGATAAAGTCTGCCGTTATCGTTTGCCCTGCTTCGTAAACGGTGTCGTCGCTTGCCCAGCCTGTAAATACATAGCCTTCACGTTCGGGGGTAGGCGCAGTGGTAAACGTTCCGTCAATGTTGAAAGTGACTTGCCCCGGAGTGCCCGTTGCGTTTTCGTAACCTAAATTGTAGTTTAGCGTGTAACTTTTAGCGCTGACTTTAGCGTATAGCGTTGTGTTTTGAGTAAATGCTGTTTGCGCTATGTCAACAGGCTCGCCGCTGTAATCGGTGGTTGTATACCAACCCTCGATAACGTATCCTTCCGCTGCCGTTACGCTTGGCACGTAGATTTTGCCTTCCTTGTCGGCAATAACCGTAGCAACAATAGTTTCATTCGCTTGCTTAAAGGTGACTGTTGTGCTTTTTGTACAGCCTATTAAGCAAAAAGCAAGCAAAGTTACTAATAATGCGGCTACAAAAAATTTAATTTGCTTTTTCATATTTTTTCTCCTTTTTAATATTTGTTATTATAATGTGAAAAATATCATATCATTTTCACGATAATATTATAAAGGTTGCCGTAACGGCTATGTCAAGCATATTTGTATTGTTTTTTAATTTTTTGATATAAAAGCATTGAATTTTAAAAAAATATCCTGTATAGTTATTTAATAAGCAGTTGATAAGCTTAATTATTAAGGAGTAATTATGAAGTCAAAAGAAGCCGTAACCGGCGGAAAACTATGCAAAATGGCTAATATTTCCCGAAAAACTTTAAGATGGTGGGTGGAAAACGGTTTGATAGAATGTGAAAAAGATCAAACTAACGGCTATCATCTTTTTAATATAAATTCTCTTCATGATGTTTGTGACATTAAATTTTTGCAAAAAGCAGGATTTAGTTTAAAGCAAATAAAAAACAGGGAGCACATTGATATGAGCCTATTGAAAGAATTATATCAATCAAAATGCTGCGAATTAACCAAACAAATCGAAAATTTGATTCATGCACAAAAAATCACAAATAAGCAAATTGATATTATTGATTACATAAACGAAAAACATAATTCTGAAATTATCGTTGAAGATCCTCCTTTCGATTTTATAGAGGAACTTGATATGCATAACCAAAATATTGTAAGAACAAGAATTTTAAAAAACTGTTATGATGTATCCTATTTAACGAACAACATAAATATATCGGGAATTTCGAGCAATACAGCGCTTACAGACAATCCAGTTTGGAAAAAGAACAAGGATGCCAAATTTTTTAAGGTTTTAACGAGACGGCTGGACAGAATTTTGATGAAACGATCAGATGTTATGAATAAAGCTTACCCTTTCGAAATATACACTTTAACGGATAATTTTATATCGGAAAAGATAAAAAGGGAGGCTCCGAATAAAAAAGCTGCCGAAGGCATTTTAAAAACAGGCAACTTAAAAGAAGTTTTAAATAACCTTATTATGCTTGGCTATAATGTAAAATCAATAATAGCCGTTTGGCTGCTAAATGGTAGCTTCGGAGATGAAATCTACAGGTTTTTTGATACATATTTGGAATATTGAAATAACAAATTACTTAATTATGAAATCCTCTAGAATAATATATTTTATATAGTTTAAGATAATTTTAGAATGCAGTCTTTAAAGATATAAATGGTCTGCTTGGTATTAACCTTATTAATGCAAA
>CALGIK010000329.1 GCA_937915515.1 uncultured Clostridia bacterium | reverse complement strand
GGATAGTCAACTGCGCAATTTTTATCTATGATACTGACTATATTAGTGTTGCTGTTAAAGCCCGCGCCTTTTTTAGTGATATCATTTGCAACTATAAAATCGGCGTTTTTATCCGCAAGTTTTTTGGCGGCATTGGCTTTAAGGTTGTCTGTTTCGGCGGCAAAAACTACCAACACTCTGTCCTCTTTGATTTTGCCTGCGGCTTTAGCGATATCAGGATTTTTTTTGAAGGTAAGCGTCAGCTCTTGAGACTTAATTTTTTGCTCACTGACAGAAATCGGCGCATAATCGCAAGGGGCGGCGGCTTTTATGATGACATCGTTTTTTGCCACGTTGTCCATAACCGCCTGATACATTTGCGCTGTTGTTTCCACATTTATTATTTTGACGTTTTTAGGAGGCTCGACAGAATGTCTGCCTAAAATAAGAGTAACGTCTGCGCCCCGTTCGATTGCGTTTTGTGCAATTTCGCAACCCATTTTGCCGCTGCTGTGATTTGTGATAAAGCGTACTCCGTCAATATTTTCGATTGTGGCACCGGCTGTAACTAACACGTTTTTGCCGCTGTAATCGTTTTTAGGTAAAAGAATCCATACAATTCGCTCAAAAATTGCCTTTGGCTCCGCCATTCTGCCGACACCTATATCGCCGCAAGCTAAAAGTCCTTCGTCGCCGTCAATAACAAAAATTTTTCGGCTAATACATACATTAATGTTTTGTACATAAGCGTCATTTGTCAGCATATTGCTGTTCATAGCGGGAGCAAGCAGAACGGGAGCTTTTGTAGCCAAAATAGTTGTGGTAAGAATATCGTCGCAAATGCCGTTAGCAAGCTTTCCGATTAAATTAGCTGTAGCAGGCGCAATGACAAAAAGGTCGGCTTTTTTAGCAAGGGATACATGCTCGACTTCCCACGTTTTTTTTGCGGCAAACATATCCGTTATGACAAAGTTGTTTGAAAGCGTTTCAAAGGTCAAAGGATTGACAAATTGAGCGGCGTTTTTTGTCATAATTACATGCACCTGCGCGCCTGCCTTTTTTAACAGACTGACCAGCTCGCAAGTTTTATAAGCGGCAATGCCGCCGCATACTCCTACTGCTACAGTTTTGTTTTTTAACACTTTTATTCCTTCGTTATTTTTATTTTATCTTCCATGAGTTCGTTTGCGGCATAGCTTATAGTTTTAATGTCGCTTTTAAACTCGTCTTTTTCCTGCCTGATATTAAGCTCTTTGGCTCTTTTAGATATAGCGCAACAAAGTATGTATTTATTGCCTGCTCTTTTTGCCAGTGTATCAATTGGCGGTTTTGTTATCATATATATCAATTCTCCTTTATTATGTTGTAAACTTTTTCTACTGCAAGGTTGATGTCGTCGTTAAGGACGGTGTAATCATAAACTTCTATTAAATTAATTTCCTTTTCGACGCGCGAGAGTCTTTCCTCTATATCTGCGTCGCTTTCGGTGTTGCGCAAACGCAACCTGCGTCTTAATTCGGCAATGCTGGGCGGCATGACAAAGATTAGTACGCTCTGAGGATAATTTTTTTTGACCTTTAATGCGCCTTCAACGTCAATTTCAAGCAAAACATTCTTGCCTTGCGACAAATTTTCGGTAACAAAGAGTTTTGGAGTGCCGTAATAATTTTCGAAATGAAGGTCGTATTCGAGAAATTCACTGTCCGACACCATTTGTAAAAAGCGTTGTTTTGATATAAAAAAGTAATCGATGCCGTCAACTTCGCCTTTTCGGGGCGAGCGTGTCGTAGCCGAAACCGACCGCACTAATTGCGGCAGTTTTGGTATAAGGTGTCTTACTATCGTACCTTTGCCCGTACCGCTCGGACCGCTTAAAATATATAGTTTGCCTTCTTTTTTTTCCATTTTTACTCTATATTTTGAACCTGCTCACGCACCTTTTCAATTTCGTTTTTTAGCTGTAAGGCAAAATTAGTCAGCTGCAAATTGTTTGATTTTGAGCAGATAGTATTTGCTTCCCTATTAAATTCCTGAACCAAAAAATCCAATTTTCGCCCTGTCGCCTCGTTTAAATCCATAATGGAGCGCATTTGGCTGATAT
>CALGIK010000328.1 GCA_937915515.1 uncultured Clostridia bacterium | reverse complement strand
GTCCATAATAATTATAGTTACATTAATGATTTTCTGTAGGCATTGGTTGAATAAACATGTAAATACAAGGTCGTCGAAAGAAATCAACTCAAATATAATAAGACAGCCTAAAATCTATCTTTATGCTGGGATTGGCGGATTAATAATATTTATTGCTATTGCTTTGTTTTTTATGCTTGCGCCTGAAAACATGATAGCAGATTACGAGACGGAGATGAGATGGCCAGTATTTTCTGTCTTTTTAGCAATTTGCATACCATACATATTAATAATTATGTTATAAGCAAATTGGAAAATCGAAGTAAGCGAAAAGGAGTTTACTTTTAGAAATATTTTGGTAAAACACGCACCTATCAATTTGACACAATTAAGATTAAACAATAAGTAAATGCACAAGAGTTTATTGTAACGATAAACATATAGTTGGGATATCTTATTTGCAACAAAATTGGAATGCATTAGAAAAAGCAATTACTAAATTCAAACGTGAAAAAAAGAAAAAACAACAAAATATTTCGAATCTCGATAAGGGAGGGTAAGCAGAAATGCTAGCCCTCTTCAATTTATAGAGAGCGTGACCGACAACAGTTGGTAAAGAAAGAAAATTTTGAATTCAGCAAGACTTGGGTGTATACTTATGACGCCAGCGGCAATATTGCAACTAAGACAGAATATAATATAAATAACTTGACAAATGGCACAGTCAAAACATATACTTACGGCAACAGCGTCTGGCGCGATCAACTGACGGGCTATACGGGATACGGAGCGTTTGTTTACGACACCTGCGGCAACCCTACTACGTACGACGGCAAGAGCCTGATATGGGAAAAAGGCCGTCAGCTTAAGCAGTTTGGTACAAACACCTTCAAGTACAACGGCGAGGGTATACGTACAAATAAAAATTCTACCCAATACATATTGGACGGCCGAAGAATCCTGTTTGAAAAGACGGGAGCTACAACAACGCAATATCTATACGGCAGCGACGGAAGTATTATAGGGTTTAAGAGAGAGGACGATACATATTATTATATAAAGAATCAACAAGGCGATATAATCAAGGTCACTGACGTTAGTGGTATAGTTTTGACAAAGTACGTATACGATGCCTGGGGCAACCATAAGGTATATGACGCAAATAATATTGAGAATACAGACTCTGCTTTTATAGGCAACATAAATCCGTTTAGGTATAGAAGCTATTATTATGACGTAGAAACTGGACTTTATTATCTAAATGCAAGATACTACGACCCCAAGACAGGACGGTTTATAAACGCCGATGATCCCTTAAACTGTGACCCAGAAGATATCAATGCCTTTAACCTCTACGCTTATTGCGGAAATAATCCGATAATGTTATGCGATAGCTCTGGACAAAGTCCATGGTATGAATTTTGGAACTGGGATTGGGAAGCAATAGGTAAAACAGCGTTGTCAGTTGTTTCAATTATTGGCGGAACTGTATTATGTTTTGTCGGAGCGGCAATAGGTTATGGTTATAATGAAGGATGGAATGTAGGAGCAATAATAGGTGGCGCTATTGGTTTGGCAGTAGCCGCTCCACAGCTTATAAGTTTGACAGCCAATATAACGCTTCCGACTTATGGTTGGATGTCTACAGGAAGTTCTCTTGTTTTTGGAGTAACAGGTAGTGTTGCCGTTGCCGTTCCGGTTGGGACTATTGCGATTGGAGTTGGAGCATTAGGTCTTATAATGTTTGCAGAACATACCAAGAATAAAAGACCTAGCAATTGGGATAAACATTCAGGTAAAAGATCAGGCGGTCCCGAAAAGAAAGATCCCAAAATGAAGTATAAAAAATGGAAAAGATCACCAAAAGGGATTTTATTTCCTTTACTGCCATGGTTGTTAGATTGGATTTTTGGAAATGATTAAAATCTTAAAGGAGATTATGATGACAAAAAATGTTTTTAAAAAAAATGACTTTATTGCTATTTATACTGATGTAGATAGAGATAGCTTTGGTTTAGGTAAAGTTGTTGAAGTCGATGACAATGATATTATTATAGGAAGTATTGACCCTTCAGGCTTAGAGGATGGGCTCATACTGTATAATATTAGTACGATTTGTAAAATTGAAAAGAATACACAATATTGTGCAAAGATTCAAAAGCTTATGCAAATTAAAAATACTGAATTTCAGACTTATAAATTTGAAGGTAAAAGTATTCTGCAGGAATTATTAGCTTTAGCACAAAACAATAAAAAATTCGTTGAGATAGAGTTACAAAATAGCCATGAAAGTAATTCATTCGGAATTGTTGAATTATTTGACGAAAACATTTGCAAAATAAGACAATTTGACAATTATGGTGAAAAAGATGGAATTGGTATTCTTTCTATTGAAGATATTTCATCCATAAAATATGATAGTTTAGAATCAAGAGCTATTTTTTTATTAACAGCCAAATAAAAATAGGCTTTTTATCAATAATGTTGAAGAGTATTCTTTTATTAATTATGATACATCAATGAGATTTAATGATGAAGGCATAAAGATAAAATCAAGACGTATTTACTGTTCAGAAGAAATATTAACAATCTATCGAAATACGTTGATCAAACATCTATATGGATTATACGACTCCGCTTCAAGGAAAACTTAAAGCGGGGTTTTCCTTACACAATGCTATATCGAGAACGATTTTATAAGGCTCTTTGTCAAATGTTGGGGTGTAGGTTAGTATAATGAGTTTTTGTTTCCCTT
>CALGIK010000327.1 GCA_937915515.1 uncultured Clostridia bacterium | reverse complement strand
GACTATACTCTTGCCCGTTCGGAAGTTGTCGATACAGACAGCCTTCATCGGGAAATTTTTCAGATGGGGCTTATCAATTATTTGCTTATAGGCAACAAAAGCTTAAATAATGACGCAAGTTTAAACAAAAACAAAAAAATGTATGCCGACCTCTACGAAGCCATTTTATGCGCAATTTATTTGGACGGGGGCATTAACGAAGCAAAACGTTTTATTTACGATACGCTTTCTAAAGAACTTAACGAAGCGGTTTTATGCGTTGATTTTCGAAATTATAAAACCATACTTAAGGAAGCAGGCGAAAAAAGGCGTTTTAATGTAGAATATGTTTTAGACAAGCGTGTGGGGACAGACAATGCGCCCATATATTATTATTCGGCGCTTATCGACGGCAAAAAAATGGGCGAAGGATACGGTACTTCCGTAAAGGAAGCGGAAAATTACGCCGCTAGACGCGCGCTTAAAAATCTTAATTTATTATCGGAGTAAAATTAGTGAATCTTACAAAAATCGAAGCATACGGATTTAAATCCTTTGCAGACAAATTTGAAATGAAATTTAACAAACCCATAACGGCTATCGTCGGTCCCAACGGCTGCGGAAAAAGCAACGTATCCGATGCCGTCAGATGGGTTTTAGGCGAACAAAGCGCAAAACTCTTACGCGGAAAAACCATGCAGGACTTAATTTTTAGCGGCACGGAAAAACGCAAGTCAATGAGTTATTGCGAAGTATCGCTTTTTTTTGACAACAAAAACAGGCTTTTTCCTTTGGATATGGACGAAGTTATAATAAGCCGCAAACTTTACAGGAGCGGTGAGAGCGAGTATCTTATTAACAAAAACCCTACTCGTTTAAAAATAATAAGCGACTTATTAAGAGACGTCGGACTTGGGCGTGAAGGTTACAGCATTGTCGGTCAAGGGCGTATGGACGCTATATTAAACAGCAAACCCGACGAAAGACGTGCAATTTTTGAGGAAGCATTGGGTATTTCTAAATTCAGGATACGCAAAATCGAAACGGAACGCAAGCTGGAAAAATACCGTGACAATATGAGCCGTTTATACGACATAATGAAGGAGCTTGAAAATCAGCTTATTCCTTTAAAAAAGCAAAGTGAAGTGGCAAGAAAGTTTTTGGAGCTTAATACCGAACTAAAAAAATACGAAGTCAACGCTTACATATACCATTATGACAACGCAAGCGCCAAAAGACAAAATATCCGTATGCGTATCGACGCCTTAACGGAAGAGCAAAATCAAGCAGAGTTAAAGCAGGAAGAAGCAAACAAATATTATCAATCGATATTTGAAAAAATGGCTAACACCGATGAGGAAATTTTACAGCTGCACAACGAAGAAGTCAGTCTTACTGCGGCGGTGGAAAGACAATCGGGCGAAAACAAAGTTTTATCTGAAAGGATTAAGTTTTTTGAAAAAACAATAGAGGACTCTCTTTCCGCCATCGAATTTGATACAAAAACCATTTTTGATACGGAAAATAAAATCAAGCAGCTTAATGATGAATTAGCGGAAAAACAGCAGAGTCATCAGGAGCTAAGTCAACGGTTGAATAAATTAAACGTTCAACATGCCGAAGCTGAAAAAAAGCTTAATCTTATCCGTGACTATGCCGACGAAAAACAAAGTTCCCGTTTAAAAACGCTGGACACGCTTACAGATAAAAAAGCCGCTCTGGCTAGTTACACGACAGAAAAAACCTCTATCAGCGAAAGACTAACCGACTTAAATAAACGTGAAACTGATATAACAAAAAAGCTTACTCAAAACAGCGAGGAAGAAAAAAATTTTATTTCTGTCTTTAATAAAGCCAAAAACGATGCGGAAAGCGTTAAGAGAGCATTAGATAATGCTACAAAAGAAAATAAGCTTAATGAGCAAAAACTTTTTGAAGCAAACAATACGGTCAGTGTAGCAAGTCAAAATACGGCGGTATTATCTGCACGTCAAAAATATCTTTTGGCAGCAAGTTTTAATTACGAAGGCTTTGCCGAAAGCGTAAAACAGCTAATGAAAGATGCGGCGCTTGATACAAATTTAAAAGCAAAAGCTTTAGGTGTAGTCGCTAATATCATTAAAGTTGAGGAAAAATACGAAACGGCGATAGAAGCGGCTTTAGGCGCCGGTTTAAACAACGTGGTGACAGAAAACGAGGAAGACGCTAAAATTTTAATCAACCATTTAAAGCGTAATAAGTACGGGCGTGTCACCTTTATGCCTCTTTCTTCGATTAAGCCTCGTACACTTATGGATAAAAGCGTTTTAAACGAAAAAGGGTGTCTGGGTGTAGCCGAAAGCGTAGTCAAGACGGAAAATAAGTTTATCCCTGTAGTAAAAAGTCTTTTAGGCGCAACAATTATTGCCGACACATTAGACAGCGCCGTTAATATAAGCAGAAAATACTATTACGCTTACCGTATCGTCACACTTGAAGGGGAAATTATTTTGCCGGCAGGTACAATAAGCGGAGGAACTAAGCGTATAGAAGGCGCATCGTTACTTGGTTATGAGCGGGAATTGGCGGAAATAAAAGACAAGATAATTATAGCCGAAAACGAAAAAGAAAAAGCAATAAAAACAAGAAGCGAATTAAGCGCAAACAAGCAGAGATTAAACGCTTTACTTATTAATTTAAATGACGAATATCAATCGGCTATTGTAAATGTTGCAAAAAATCAAGAGATTATTTCTAAATTTTGCGCATTAAGCGAAAACGAACTAAATCTGTTTAATAATATTACGGCGGAGCAGCAGACATTAAAAGAGCGTCTTAACGAAATCAATACTAAATATGAGCAGATACAAAAAGAGATAGAAGAACTTAACGACAAAAAGACAGAAATCAATACGCAAAGTGACGGCGTTCAAAAAGAGTATAACGCATTAAAACAAGAGCGCAATTCATTATTTGATGAGATTAACGATACTAAGTTAAAAATCGGTCTTATTGTTAATAATATCGCCACAGACACTAAGGATTTAACCGTTTTGAAGGAAAATCTTACTTCTTTGCGATTTGATTTACAGCAAAAAACCGAACAAAAAAATACGGCGCAGCTTAACAAAGACGATTT
>CALGIK010000326.1 GCA_937915515.1 uncultured Clostridia bacterium | reverse complement strand
AGGGGACAAAATTTTGGCGGCGGGCTGTTATTTACCGTTAAGTCAGGAAATTAATTTGCCAAAAGAGTTTGGCACACGTCACCGTGCGGCGTTAGGCTTAACCGAATCGCATCCTACTCTCACTGCCGTTGTTGTCAGTGAGGAAACAGGTATTATCACCGCTATGTATGACAAACATTACAAACGTTATTTAGACGGCAATACTCTTACTAAAGCGCTGCAAATCTGTTATGATGTTAAAACAGATGTCGATAGAAAAACATTTTGGGGGATAAACAGTTATGGAGAATAAACCTTCCTCAAAAACTCAAAGGATAGCCAACAGTATAAAACGCATTTTCTTTGAGCATTGGCTGCTCAAAATAGGAGCGTGTTTAGTGGGAATTATATTGTGGCTTTTAATCGGCTATTTGTTTTAGCACCAGCTCTGATTTTAGTTTTATACGAATATACTTTTTGATAAAGGAGAACATTAAATGAGCATCATCAAAGCGCCAAAAATCTTAATGCCCGTACCGCAAACCGACATGCAAAAGTGGGCGGTAGTAGCGTGTGACCAATTTACCAGCCAACCTGATTATTGGCGGAAACTTACCGACTATGTAGGCGATGCGCCCAGCACTCTTAAAATTATTTTTCCTGAGGCATATTTAAACCGTGACAATCAGCCTATCATTGACGCCATAAACTTAAATATGAAAAAGTATTTAAACGAAGGCGTTTTGGAGGAGATGGGTGAGTGTATGGTCTTGGTGGACAGAAGCACTTCCGTCACTCCTCATAGGTTAGGACTTGTATTATCGATTGATTTAGAGGCATACAGCTTTATTCGTGAAGACCATGCGCTTATCCGTGCAACAGAAGGGACAGTAATTGAGCGTATACCCCCGCGTAAAAAAATCCGCATCAACGCTTCTATCGAAATACCGCATATCCTTTTGCTTATCGACGACCGTGAGCAAAAAATCATTGAGGAGCTTTATGCAAACAAGGATAAGCTTTTAAAATTGTATGACTTTGATTTAAATATGGGCGGCGGACACGTCACGGGCTATAAAGTCACCGACACCGATGCCGTTATCAAAAAATTTGACAAGCTTTTGGCTAAAGACTATGTAAAACGCCTTTACGGCGACGACAAAGAGGTGATGCAATTTGCAGTAGGCGACGGCAATCACTCTTTGGCGACGGCAAAAGCCTGTTGGGACGTTATAAAACAGGGTTTAACTGAGGAAGAGCGCAAAAATCATCCCGCACGTTTTGCTCTTGTAGAGGTGGAGAATGTGCATGATAAAGGTCTTGTTTTTGAGCCTATTCATCGTGCTGTGTTTAACATTCAATCGGATTTTATTAAAGGATTTTCAAAAATTGTAGGCGGAGAAGCCGACTGCTCTATTTACACTAAGGCTGAAGGGTTAAAGCAAATTAAGCTGCCTGCTAACGCCGCTGTTGCCGTTGCAAAAGTGCAGGAATATATTGATCAATATATTAAAACACACCCAGATGTTTCGGTGGATTACGTGCACGGCTTAAATGATTTAAGAGAAGTAGTAGACAACAGCGAAAACGCAATAGGTATAACCTTACCTCCGCTTAACAAAAACGATTTATTTGATTATGTGCTAAAAGTAGGTGCTTTCCCCCGTAAAACTTTCAGCATGGGCGAAGCGGCGGAAAAACGCTATTATGTCGAAAGCAAAAAGATTAGATAAGATCTGATTGTAAAACTAAAAAATTGACGTAAATACATACCATAAAAAACCTCCTACGTAAAAAATAGGAGGTTTTGTTAATGCTTTTACTTAGTGTTTTATTATTCTGCCTTTATTGCTTTTAGTTTAGCATAGCGGGGCACGCCGTCTTTAAAGGGAGGTGCGCTTTCACCCTGAATAAGAGGCATAATATAATCCAAAAATTTCGGCGAAATATTGTTTTCGCTTTCGGCGATATACTCTTTGGGTAACTTCTTTTCGAAGTTTGCTACTTTTTCTAAGGGAATAATGGCTGTCTTACAGGAATATTCTTTGCCAATTTCGCGTTCAAACATCACCATTACGCCGCTTTTGCCGCTTAAAGCCGTTTCGACAGCGACTTTGCCTGCCTGATAAGCTTCGTTTACGTCGGTAAGAGAAGCGCAATGTGCAGCGCAGCGCTGCAACAAGCTGAACTCTATTGCACGCACCTTTGCATTGGTTTTTGCCTTTATATGCGCCGCCAAAAAGTTTGCCGTTCCGCCTAGTTGTATATGGTTGAACATATCGACATGATTATTTCCTTTTTGAGAATATTCGCTGATAAATACGCCGTTTTTGTCGTGTATGCCTTCGCTCACTGCAACAATGCAATTGCCGTTTTTGTTGTAAATTTGAGTTACGTCATCGGTAAATTTATCTAAATCAAAAACAATCTCGGGCACATAAATAAGGTCGGGGCCTAAACCTTTGCTTGATGCGACAAAACTGCTTGCAGTCAGCCAGCCTGCGTTTCGACCCATTATTTCGTGTATCAAAATGCT
>CALGIK010000325.1 GCA_937915515.1 uncultured Clostridia bacterium | reverse complement strand
ATTTACAGCAAAAAACCGAACAAAAAAATACGGCGCAGCTTAACAAAGACGATTTAAAGGAAAAACTTTTAAGCAGTACCGGAGATTCGGATAAAATCAATGCGTTAAACGATATTCGTAAAAACGCTTTGGATATGACGGCTATTAAAGACAGCTTAAAGGAAGAATGTACAAAAGCCGACTATGCCCGAAGCAGCGCTAACAATGAAGTCAACCGTATCTATGAGACAAAGTTAAAAGCCGAAAACGAGCTTTCGAATATAGACATCAACCTTGAAGCTTTGCAAAAACGTATGGATGAGGTTTACGAAGTAACGTATTCGCAAGCGTTGATGCTTAAGGACGATAATTTTGACTACAAAAAGGCTGAGGGGGAAATTTTAAGTCTCAAAAACGCAATTTCACGCTTAGGGTATGTTAATCCGAGCAGTATCGAAGGGTATGAGCAAACAAAAGCCCGCTATGACGATTTGGAAGCTCAAATGCAGGATTTATCAAAAGCAGAACAGGACCAGGTAAAGATTGTTAATGACCTCACTAACGAAATGGTGACCCGCTTTAACAATGGTTTTGAGATGATAAACCGTAATTTCAGCGAGATATTTAAGGAGCTTTTTGCCGGCGGGCATGCACGTCTTGCCATTGAGGAAGAGGAAGGCAAATCGCCCTTAGATTACGGTATTGAGATAGAGGCGCAGCCTCCGGGGAAACGTTTGCAAAACATTAATTTACTTTCGGGCGGCGAGCGAACATTGACTGCTGTTGCTATTCTTTTTGCAATAATAAAACTACGCCCCATGCCCTTTTGCGTGTTGGACGAAATCGAAGCCGCACTTGACGACGCTAATGCCGAACGTATAGCCCGTTACATACGCCGTTTCAGCGAAAACACGCAATTTGTAATTATCACGCACAAAAAACCCACTATGGAAAGCGCAGACGTTTTATACGGAGTCACTATGGAGGAAAAAGGCGTGTCCAAAAACGTGTCTGTGCAGCTTTCCGATGCGATAGCGCACAGCGCTTAACGCTTTGTTTAGCGGCGGAAGTATCCTATATATTTAACTTAAACTATCAATACATATAAAAAAAGGAAACTATGATTTTTTTTGCAAAAATAGCCGAAGGACTTAAAAAAACACGTCAAGTTTTAGGTTTTAACTTAAAAAAACTCTTTAAGGTAGGCATTTTTAATGACAATTTTTATGAAGAAATGTCCGATATACTTATTTCAGCCGACGTTGGCACCGATACAACGGAAGAAATTATCGAAAAACTTAAGGATAAAATTAAAGAGGAGCGTGCAACCGACGCCGATAAAGCGGCAGAGTGTTTAAAACAAGTTGTGACGGAAATTTTGGGTGACGAAAAACTGAGCATTATTCCGCCCGCCGTTATTACCGTTGTGGGCGTAAACGGCGTAGGCAAAACAACTTCTATTGGCAAGCTGGCTTATTTTCTTTCCAAACAAAATTACAGCGTTGTGGTAGCGGCAGGTGATACGTTTAGAGCTGCAGCCGCCGACCAGCTCGATATTTGGGCAGATAGAGCCGATGTAAAAATTATTAAACAGCATGAAGGCAGCGACCCGGCGGCTGTTGTATTTGATGCGGTAAACAGCGCAAAAAGCAAAAACACTGACATTGTTATCGTTGATACGGCAGGCAGATTGCACAACAAAAAAAATCTGATGGAGGAGCTTAAAAAGATTAACCGTGTTGTGGATAGGGAATATCCTGAAGCGCAAAAAATAAATCTTTTGGTGCTTGACGCTACTACGGGACAAAACGCTTTAAGCCAATGCGAAATTTTTGACGAAGCAATTGATATTGACGGAATAATTTTGACTAAACTTGACGGGACGGCTAAGGGAGGCGTGGTTTTGGCGGTTGTCAGTCAATTGGGCTTACCTATTTATTTTGTCGGAGTCGGAGAAGGTATAGACGACCTTATTCCTTTTGACGCAGAAGCTTTTGCGGAAAGTATTTTATAAAAATATTTCTATTTGTTTGACAAAATTAATTTTTTGGATATAATTGTGGTGTAAAGCAAAATAGCTTTACACCGTTTTTTATGAATAACACTAAGCTTGACAAAATGCAATTATTATTTTTGCTTGACTTGTACGGCGGACTGCTCACCGATAACCAACGGAAAATGCTTTCGCTTTTTTACGAAAAGGATTTTTCGCTAAGCGAAATAGCAGTCGAAAGCGGAGTGAGCCGTCAAGCCGTTCATGATGCAATTAATAAAGGCGAAGCGATGCTTATCAATACCGAAACAAAGTTGGGCATAAACAGCCGTATGCGGCAAATCAACCAAAAAGCAACAAAGCTTATAAACGAAACTCAAAACAACGAGAAATTTATTTTGTCACTTAAAGAAATTGTCAGTCTTACGGAGGGTTAAATGGCGTTATTTTCATCCCTGAGCGAAAAAATAAACCACGTTTTTAGTAAGCTTACCAAAAAGGGAGCGCTGACCGAATTGGAAGTTAAGCAAGCAATGCGCGAAATTCGTATAGCACTACTCGAAGCCGACGTAAACTTAGAGGTTGCTAAGGATTTTATCAATAAAGTATCCGAACAAGCCATGGGCGAAAAGGTGCTAAAAAGTCTTACTCCCGGTCAACAGGTTATAAAAATAGTCAACGAACAGCTAACGGAACTACTGGGCAGTACTCAAAGCAAATTGGCTGTTTCAAGCAAACTCCCGACAATATTGTTGATGTGCGGACTTCAGGGCAGCGGAAAAACAACAATGTGCGCAAAATTAGGCTTGTACCTGAAAAAACAAGGCAAAAATCCTTTGCTTGCCGCTTGCGACATATACCGTCCTGCGGCTATAGAACAACTCAAAATTGTTGCCCAAAAAGCCGATGTCGGTTTTTTTCAAATGGGACAGGAACAGCCGTTAAAAATCGCAAAAAACGCC
>CALGIK010000324.1 GCA_937915515.1 uncultured Clostridia bacterium | reverse complement strand
GCTATGCTGGCGTGGTCGGTGCCGGGCAGCCAAAGTGCGCTAAAACCCTGCATGCGTTTAAAGCGTATAATACAATCTTGAACGGCTTCATCCAAAGCGTGACCCATATGAAGCTGTCCCGTAATATTAGGGGGAGGCATCATAATGGTGAAAGGTTTTTTGTTTTTGTCGATTTTAGGTGTAAAGTAACCCATTTTTTCCCAATGGGAGTAAATGCGGTCTTCAAAATTATTAGGGTCGTAAGTTTTTTCCATTGTTTTTTCCTTAATCGGTCAAAGTAATCTTAATTTAAAATTATACTAATTTTTTTGTATTTTAGCAAATAATTAACAGTATATCGGCGGTAAGAATATAATGTTTGTGCAATTATATGGAGGAAAATCATGAAAAAAATTATAATTTTTTTACTTACTGTTCTTATTTTATTGTTACCGTTAGCCGCATGTGTTAACGACGGAAATGCAATAAAAATTAATGAGGTCACGCACTCGTTATTTTATTCGCCTTTTTATCTTGCAGATGCGCTGGGCTTGTTTGAGAAAAACGATATCAAAATCGAACTTACCAACGGCGGCGGCAGCGATGCTAGTATGACGGCTATCGTTTCAGGGCAAGCCGATATTGCTCTACTCGGACCGGAAACAACAATTTATGTTTTTAAACAAGGGAAAAAGGATTATGCCAAAGTTTTCGGACAGCTAACTAAACGAGACGGCGCATTTTTGGTCGGACGTAATTTTGAGCCAAACTTTAATTGGAGCAACTTAGAAAACAAGGAGATAATTATGGGCAGACCGGGAGGTATGCCGGCAATGACTCTTCAATACGTACTTAATGAACACGGTTATACCAACGGCGAAAACATAACAATGAACTATACCGTTTCTTTTCCCATGCTTGCGCCTACTTTTGCAGGGGGTACGGGCGATTATGTAACTTTATTTGAGCCTGCCGCAACACAGGTACAAAAGGAAGGCAACGGTTATATTGTTGCAAGTATCGGAGCTGCGGGCGGCGAAGTGCCTTACACCTGTTTTGTAGCGACGCAAAGCTATATCAAAACCAACAAAAACAAATTAAAGAAGTTTTTGCAGTGTGTGCATGACGCTACTATGTATTTGTTAAGCCATGACAATACAACAATAGCAGAGCTCTTAAAGCCGTATTTTACAGGGTCTACGGTAACCGATATAGCCAATGCTTTGGCAAACTACCGTGCAAATGATACCTGGAAAACAACTCCTTCGATGACGGAAGCAGATTTTACCAGACTTCAGGACATTATGACAAACGCAGGTGAACTGGACGGCAGAGTACAATTTAAAGACTTGATCGACAACAGCATAGCCGATTTGATTACTCTTTAATTTAAAAATTAAGTATAAGCGGACGGCGGTGCTGTCCGCTTTTGACTTTATATTTACTCACATATTGCTTTTGTTAAAAATATAATAACTTGTAAACATTTTTACGGAGGCAAAAAACTTTGCAGAACTTTTTAAGATTGGATACGGTAAGCCTGACGTATTATAGCAAGACAATGGAAACGGAAGCACTAAAAGAAGTCAGCTTTGAGGTTAACGAAGGCGAATTTGTTGCGATAGTCGGACCGAGCGGCTGCGGCAAAACTACCCTTTTATCACTCGTATGCGGAATAATGACGCCCACTAAAGGAAAAATATATCTTATTAACAAAGAGGTGACGGGCGTGAGCAGCAACGTAGGATATATGCTTCAACGTGATTATTTGTTTGAATGGCGCACGATACAAAAAAATATATTATTAGGTTTGGAGATACAAAAAAAATTGACTTCTAAAAATATCGAGCGGGTAAATAATTTAATCGAAAAATACGGCTTAAAGGAATTTGCCAAAAGCTATCCCAATCAGCTTTCGGGAGGTATGCGGCAGCGTGCCGCACTTATCCGCACTTTGGCAACCGACCCAGATATTTTATTGTTGGACGAACCGTTTAGCGCTCTGGATTTTCAGACACGCTTAAACGTATGCGACGACGTTTACCGTATCATAAAAAAAGAACAAAAAACAGTTTTGCTTGTCACCCACGATATCAGTGAAGCGATAAGCATGGCGGATAAAATTATTGTATTAAGCAAAAGACCTGCCTCCATAAAAGATATCCATTACACAAACATGGGACATATTTCGTCGCCTTTAAAAAGGCGGGAAACAAACGGATTTGCGCAACAATTCGAAAAAATTTGGCAGGAACTGAACGACTATGAAACACAAGAAGGAACTGACTCCATTACACAAGCAATATCTTAAGAAAGAACGAAAACAAAAACTGATAGTATTAGCCGGGCAATTCGGTTTTTTGATACTGTGTTTTGCTCTGTGGGAAATTTTAGCTAGATTAGCAGTAATTGACAGCTTTATCACAAGCAGTCCGTCGAGGATTTGGCGGCAATTAGTAGAGTTGCTTAAAGGCGGCGACTTATTTTTACACCTCTTGATTTCGACCAAAGAAACCGTAATCGGATTTTTAATCGGTACGGTTTTAGGCACGTTAGCTGCCGTCGTATTGTGGTGGTCGCCTATGCTTAATAAAATATTCGAGCCCTATCTGGTTGTTTTAAACAGCCTGCCTAAAGTTGCTTTAGGTCCTATAATTATTGTTTGGGCAGGGACAGGTCAAGCTGCAATTATCACTATGGCAGTGCTAATAAGCGTCGTAATAACGACAATCACCATGCTTAACGGCTTTAATAATACCGACCCTAACAAAATTTTGCTGCTTAAAACTATGCGTGCCGCAAAAGCCGATATATTTACCAAACTTGTGCTGCCAAGTAATTTGCCGACTTTAGTTTCTTGTTTAAAAATCAATGTCGGAATGTCCTGGATAGGCACAATTATGGGCGAATACCTTACTTCTCGAGCAGGGCTCGGATATTTGATACTTTACGGCGGACAGGTGTTTAAGCTGGATTTGGTTATGACATGCATTTTAGTGCTTTGCGTTATTGCCGCTGTTATGTATCTGCTTGTCGCTTTGCTTGAAAAGACCTTGGTCAGGTGGAAGAGTTAGTTTTTTTCGCAAAAACACTACTGTAAAATAAGCGGCAAGAAGTATCCCCAAAACAGAAATAAAAGGATAAGCAAAATCTACTATGCGCTTAAAACCTATTAACGAAAGGCAAAATGCGGCAAAAAACACAATAAAAACCGATACTGATTTGTTTTTGATTTTTTTATTAACGGCAGTTATTACAGGATAAGCGCAAGTCAGTACTGTGGTTATTATACTAAACAGTACCACTGCCCCGTACAATTTGCCTAAAACAGCATTGCTTGCCGCAGCGTGCACCAGCGGCATTGTATCATCATTTACCGAATTAATTAGCGACAAAATCAAAAATATCAAAACAGAAAGAACGGCGGAAGACACAATCATAAAAATAGTTTTTTCTTTAGCAGAAAATTTTTTGCCAAATTCCGCTATTAAAGGCATCATGGTAATCGAATTAAGCGAAACATAAAAAAGAGCGTTGGAGACGCATCCTAATGTTTCTCCTTTAAAGGTAAACGTGTTTTTAAAAAAACAAACATAAAGGATAAAAAACAGCATTATAGGAGTTAAAACTACGCATACGGCATTTAATCCCTTTAAATCAAAATAAGACAGTAAAACGCATAACAATGCCGTCAGTATACCAAAAAACGGAAATTTATTTTTTAAACCTAAAACTATAACGGCGTTGGTTTGAGCACCCGATAACATTGCGGTTAAAACAAAAAAACAGGCTGCGATTAAAAACGCATCGGACAGCGCAAAAAAATTGAAGTGTTTTTTTACTCCTTTTTTGGCTTCTTCTTTATTTTTTATCACCCTCTTTAAATTTAATCCCATTAAAAAAAACGTGCAGAAAAAGACAAAACAAAAAACAGCCGTTAAAAAAGGGTCTTTGTTTTTGAAATAAAGCGAAATTTCTTGACCGGTTGCAAAACCTGCGCCAATTATTCCGCTTATACATACCAAAATGTCGGCAACAATTAAAAAACGCTTCTTCATATTAAAAAATATTAAAGAAACGCTATTTTTATTATCTATTAATATATATTAGCCTAATCATTCGGCATTAAAGATATAATCGTTTAAGTTTACCA
>CALGIK010000323.1 GCA_937915515.1 uncultured Clostridia bacterium | reverse complement strand
AGCTGCCGATTGTTTAAAACTTACAGCAGATGATTTTCTCAAATTTTTTACATATTTCTTCAATTCCGCCTTCCTCGGATATTATTTCGTCAATAATATTTAAGGAGAGTAAATCATCTGCTGTAAGTTTTAAACAATCGGCAGCTTCTTGAGCTCTTTTTGCATCCTTCCATAATATGCTTGCACAGCCCTCGGGTGATATAACGGAAAAAACGGCGTTTTCGAGCATCCAAATTTCGTCTGACATACTGAGTGCCAACGCTCCGCCGCTGCCGCCTTCGCCCGTAATAACAGTAACACACGGTACTTTTAAGACAGACATTTGATATAAACATTCTGCCACAGCTTGTCCTTGCCCTCTTTCTTCTGCGCCAATTCCGCAATAAGCGCCCGAAGTATCGACAAAACAAATCACCGGTCTGTTAAATTTTTCCGCTTGTTTCATTTGCAAAAGCGCTTTGCGATATCCTTCGGGATGAGCGCAGCCAAAGTTTTTAGCCACTCTCTCCTTTACGTTTTTGCCTTTTTCGATACCTATAAGCGTAACGGGACTGCCTTTAAAGGTTGCAATGCCGGCTATCACAGCCTTGTCGTCGCCAAAACGTCTGTCCCCGTGCAATTCTATAAAATCGTCAAATAAACGCGCGAAATAATCGCTTGCCGAAGGTCTTTCCTTACCGCGCGCCAATTGAAGTCTTTCGTATGCCTTCATATCTGTCTCCTTTTAGCGTGCATTTTAAGAAGTTTATCCAATAATTCCTTTAACTCCGCTCTTTTGCATATCAAGTTTATAAAGCCTTTTTCGAGCAAGAATTCCGCACGCTGAAAACCTTGCGGCAATTTTTGACGTATTGTTTGTTCGATAACGCGCGGTCCCGCAAAACAAATGAGTGCGTTGGGTTCGGCAATAATTATATCGGCTAAAGAAGCAAAGCTGGCGGTGACGCCGCCCGTTGTAGGGTCGCAAAGAACTGATACGTACAAATTGCCTGCGTCGGAATGTCTTTTTACCGCTGCGGATGTCTTTGCCATTTGCATAAGCGACACCATACCTTCCTGCATCCTTGCACCGCCCGACAAGCAAAAACCTAAAACAGGCAAATTGTTTTGGGTTGCGTACTCAAAAAGGAGAGTAATTTTTTCACCTACTGCGCTTCCCATGCTGCCCATCATAAATTCCGGCTCCATAGCAAAAACAGCGGTCTGCGCTCCAAAAATGCTGCATACTCCGCATACCGCTCCCTCTTTTTCGCCGCTTGTTTTTTGAGCGGTTTCAATTTTTGTTTGGTATTCGGGGAAGGTAAGTATATCCCTTCCGATAATTTCTGTAAACATTTCGTTGAATGTTTCTTTATCGCTAAAAACGTTTATACGGTGTCTTGCTCCCATTTTAAAGTGGTGGCCGCAAAAAGGACATACAAAAAGATTTTCTCTGACACTGCTTACAAAATTTGTTTTTTTGCAATTTGGACAACTGCAGCAAATATCATCGGGCAGCTCGTTACGCAAAACCTCTGCTATTTTTTGAGTGCCTTCGGTTTTATTTTTAGGCCGTTTAAACAGTCCTTTCCTTATCATTATCCGCTACCCTTATCCCTTAAATTTTTTCGTTAAAAAATCGGTGGTAAACTTGCCCGACTCAAATTCCTCATCTTCAAGAATTTCCATCAACGTTTCCCTGTTGCAGTCAATTCCTTCTATTACCAATTCGCATAAAGCGGCTTTCATTTTTCTTATTGCTTCTTCTCTTGTTTTAGCGTATACGATAAGCTTGCCTATCATCGAATCGTAAAAGGGCAACACAGTATAATCTTGATAAAGAGCAGTATCAAACCTTACATTAGGTCCTCCCGGTATATGAAGCAAAGTTATTTTCCCGCACGAAGGCATCCCGTTGTCAGATTTTTCGGCATTTATACGGCATTCGATAGCGTGACCTGTTAAGGTGATACCCTC
>CALGIK010000322.1 GCA_937915515.1 uncultured Clostridia bacterium | reverse complement strand
GTCAAAGAATTCATCTGCAAAGGGGAGGCTATGCGCTTCGACGCTTAACGGTATTATTTGATTTGCATTTAAATTTTCCTTATCAAAACGTATTCTGTTTTGTGTGGGGTCAATCCATAAATCGGCTGCAATTACTGTTGCTTTACATTCTTTAGCCAGATAAATTGATGTTATACCTTTTCCGCAGCCTAAATCCAATACTGTTTGTTGCGGCAAAATAGGATGCAAGGTTAAAATTTCCTCTAACAATTTAATGGGATTAGGACCCATAAAAGATTCAGAATATTTATTGTATTTGTTTGCGTTTATATATTTCATTTTAATTTCTCCATTTATAAATTTATTTTTAATAAACGAATGTGAGACAGAAATATTATTGAATCAAAAAAAGCGGGTCTTTTAAAACACGCTTACACAAAAAGGATAACCAGTTTTAAAAAAGACATCATCTTAAAAAGGCATTAATTTGCCTCACCAAATAATATTTGTGTCTCTTAAAAAACAATCTCCAAACAAATCTCCTGTTTAAATTATTCTACTCCAACAAATTAAATTTGGCAATTAATTTCTGTAATTATGTTTTAAAAACTATTAAAAATTAAATAAGTCACTTAAAATACACGCTATTGTTAGATATTGTTCACCTAAGCTATGTACAATTATATTGGGAAATGTTTAGCAAATTAGGAGTAAATATGAAACATAACAAAAATAAATTCGTTTTAATCTTATTTTTATGCGCTTACCTTTTTACTGCTTCTTGCGGGGCGGTTACGGGCAACTCTATAAGCGCTTTTGTAGAGGATATTACAGGGCTTTTTGCAGAGAAACAGACGGAATACTCTTACAACCCCGATACCGGCTTAAGCACTGTATTTTTAAATTTAGACAGCGAATGTATGTATGATGTATATAAGGACAGCGGTACTGCTTTAACCTTTAGCGAATACATAACAACAGCTCAAGCAATTGCTGTCCAAACGAGTATAAATGCAAAAATTGACAAACTTAAAGGGCAGTTAGCTGTAATGGGTATTAAAGCGCAAAATACATATTCTGTCTTAAATGTCGGCGTGAGCGCAAATATTTATCTTTCCGATTTGCCTGCAATACAAAAAGCAACCAATACTCAATCGACATTAAGTGTTGATTATAAAATTGATAACCTTATGAATTCGGATATTTCTTCTTATCAATCAACTATAAAATCTCAAGCCGAATATGCTGACAATAATAACGGCATAAACATTAACGAGAGCCAATATAAAGGCGAAAAAACGCTTATTGCTGTGCTGGATACAGGCATTGATTTTAATCATCAGGCTTTTAAATACATACCAAATGAGGCCGACCAAAAAATAAATTTAAGCACTATTGAAAGCGTGTGGTTGAAGACCGAAGCACGTGCAATTTTAAAAACAAATAGGTTAAACACAGATTTAGAAAAAAGCGGGGTATACATAAACGGTAAAATTCCTTTTGCTTTCGATTACGCAAACGGTGACGCCGACGTTTATCCGACGCATTTTCACGGCACGCACGTGGCAGGCATTATAGGCG
>CALGIK010000321.1 GCA_937915515.1 uncultured Clostridia bacterium | reverse complement strand
GTGATATTATTGCTTAATTGTTTCAGCTTATCTGCATCGCCGTTAAAGCCGACGCAATTTGTTGCGGAAGCGAAAGCGGCGATGCAGATAAGCTGAAACAATTAAGCAATAATATCACCGATAATTTATTGTTTGATAAAGCTGTACAGTCACAGATGAAAAACGGCGTTAATTACCCTACTGCTATATCTAATGCGGCAAAAGAGGTTTTTAACAGTGATTTGTTGGATAAACCAAACAACCTTTTAGCGGTGGAATATCTCAACGCTTTAAATAAATTGGACGCTAAAATGGAATTTTATACCTTAAAGCGGCATGACGATTACAATCAAACGTATATTAAAAAAAGCGCAAGCGCAACGGCGATACGAAAATGTTTTTATGAAGGAAATCTTAACGATGCCAAAACCGCCTTGCCTGATTTTGTATACAACGACTTGTTAAATTCCGATAAAAATATTTTGGACAAATACCGCTCCTTTTTGCCCATGTTTCTTGCCTCGTTTACGTCACAAAACCTAAAAAAAATTGACGGCGTTACTGAAGGACTCGAAAACAGAATTTTGTCCTGCCTTTCGACTGATTTTGATAAATTTATGCTAAAACTTAAAACAAAACGCTACACTAGACTAAAACTGAACAGAATTTTTCTTAACGCTTTTTTGGGGATAACGAAGGAATTCGCTAAGGTCAAACAATCACTTCCCCCTATAAAAATATTAGCGTTAAAAAAAGACAGTTATGTTTTAACGGAAATAGCCAAAAGGACAGATATATTATCTGCACAAAAAACTCCAAACCAAAACATATGCGAGGAGATAACAGCAAAAGCTGATAGCTTTTACGGCATTTTGAGCAATAACATCAAAGAAAAAATAAATGCGAACAAAATTTTAAAGTTTTAATTTATATTTTTTTTCTTTTAAACAAAAAATAAATTTCAATCGTTATTTCAATTAATAATCCAACTAATAATCGTAAAAAAATAATCATATCTATTATGTATGAGAAAAAAGGTTTTTTCGTGGCTATTGTCGGCGGCGATATTTACCGTCATGATAGTGTTTTTATTTAATCCCAACAAATACGTCGTATATGTTAACGAAGGATTAAGATTGTGGGCATTAAACGTGCTGCCCTGCTTGTTTCCTTTTTTCTTTTTGTCAAAAATTTTGATAGAACTGGATTGTCTTGATGCGATAAAAAGAATATTTAAGCCGCTGATCAGGCTGTTTAAAGTGCCGGATGAGGCAAGCTACGTTTTTTTAATAAGCCTTATAAGCGGATACCCTGTCGGAGTAAAAACCGCGTGCGAAATGACTCAAAAAGGCGTTTTTGACGCTGACCAATGCGGCGACATATGCGGATTTTGTAATTTTGCAGGTCCGATTTTTGTTATGGGGACAATTTCGGCGTTTTTTGAAAGCCAAAAAATCGGATTGATAATTTTAATAAGCGTTGTATTGGGTGCGCTTATTAACGGTTTGCTATATGTTCGAAAAAATAAAAAATGTATTGTTAAGCCTTTGGGTATCCGTTTAGATATTAATGCGGAAAAACGAAAAAACCTTTTAAACGAATGTATGTTTTCGGCAATAAACAGTATCCTTTTTGTGGGAGGAACAATAGCGGTGTTTTATCTGCTCGGTCAAATGATTTCGCTTTCCGTACCC
>CALGIK010000320.1 GCA_937915515.1 uncultured Clostridia bacterium | reverse complement strand
GCAAGTTAATTTAAGCGGAAACATTATTACCGATATATCTCCCTTATCTGCATTGTCCATTACTCTGCTAAATATGTCATTTAATCCCATTAACAGCTTAACAGCAATTAACGGCGCACTAAAAGCCAGCATAGAAACTCTAAACCTGACGTATTGTACACAAATAGGAGCTATCGATATTTCTTATTTAATTGAAGCAAACAATTTAAACTCATTGTATTTGTACGGTACGGCGTGCGTTTATGATTTTTATGAGCAAGATGATCAAATAATGGACGCTATATATTGGCTTAATCAAATCAATAGGACAATTAATTTAACTTTAAATGCTGCTACGCCAAATACCGTTACGCCGACTCAAATCAGCACATTTTATAATTATTTTAATGCAATCACATCTATTGACCATTCTGTTTACAGTGACAATACAGCATACGTTATTACCCAAACAGTGGGCAGCATCACTTATACAAAAACCTTTAATGACAGAGTGTTTTTCTATAAGGATACTTTGGGCAAAACCAGCACTGCGCTTATTACAATAACCAGCGACGCTAACCCTCAATTAATCGCCAGTAGAGAGATAGGATTTAATAATCCTTACAGTACTGCAAATTATTCTATAGTCTGTAACGGACAAAGCTATTTAGCAAATCAATTTAACAGCAGGCTTATTGCTTATATTTTAGATAACGAAGCGATACGCACAGTAGACAGCGTAAACCAGACCATTACGGTAAACAGCAACATAAGCATTAGCATTGATCAAAATATAGGATTGTACAGTTTAGAGGGGATGCAATTTTTGCAGGTCCAGACCCTTTCTGTGACAAACAATAATTTAATTAAGACCTGGTCGCAATCATCTGCAACAAATTTTACTGATACGGTGACAAACTTAACTTTAGAAAGCGGATTTTTAAAAGCGGCGGATTTAGCGTTTTTAAGCTATTGCACCAAAATAAACACATTGGGTATTTCTAAATGCAAAGGCGTTAATTATTATGATTCAAATAATCTTGCAAATATTATAAAACAAAAAACCACTATCAGAACATTAAGAATTAATGACGTAAAAGCTTTAAGCACTTTTTTAAGCGGAAAGCAAGGGGTAAGCGCTAAGGATTATGTAATTGAAATGTTTAACGCATCCTCAAACGCCTATTGCAACAATGTAAACGTTATGTCAAGCTTATACGCATTAGTGTTTAATGCACAAAACGGCGACCGCTATTATTACTCGGATATCAACAGTACTTTAAGCTATTATGCGTTAATTAATAGCAATGCTTCAAAATTTGTTTCGCTTACTAACCCCACTTCAAGCAATAACGGTACAAGATATGCCGCAAACGTAACAGCTTCCTCAACTGCGGCTTTAAACGGCAGAAAGATAGTCCCGGTTATTATAAGCTGGACGGAAATTGATACCGTTAACGGGATAAAAATGTATTTGCCTAAATCCATGACAGAAATAGGCGAAGTTTATACAATCGAATGGCGTATTACTTCTACTTCATCGACGGCATTATTGACCTTTACTGACGGTGTTGTGGTGCTTAACCGAAGCAACTTAGATAAGTACAGCGCATACAATTCGATAAGACTGAGAGCGTATTTTTATAAAATAATTGACGGTCAGCCTGCTTCCTCCTCTACATCAGCATATGACTTTTATATAACGATAAGCTTCATAAACAAAACAGATCGTGTTTTGACAAATACAAATTATTACCTTCAGCTTATGGGTCAGCATACACAATACGGTCAAGCCGATTATAATGACGGTACTTATTATTATTATAAAGCAACAAATATCTTTAAGAGCGGCAATTTGTTAAACTATATGTACAATGACAATAAATTGGCTACAAGTACCAGCGTAGCCAAAGCCATAGGCAATATACGAAACATTTACAATATCGATATCCCTGCTTTAAAAAATAATTGGGCGGTAAACTTATATACCTATCAAATTGATCAGCAAATTGTATTTACTACGGAAAGCACTGTAGAAGGTTATGATTTAATACTTACAGGCAGTGTAATTCCCTTCAGCTTTATTGATGCCTTACAATATTTTTACGTCCCTAATTTGGATATTACAAGCATAAGCGGCATCGAGATATTTAAAAATTTGATAGCTGTACAGTTTGAATATGCGGAAATTACAGACATCACGCCTTTAAGCAGCTTGACAAAATTAGAATATTTCTATTACTATGTTGACGGTTCCAGCTCAAACAGAATGCAGGATGTGCTTGATTTTTCACCTTTGGTTAAGGGTGCAAGCAGTACATTAAAGGAGTTTGCATATTGCTACAATTCGGGAATCCCCTTAAACGATTTATCCTTTTTGACGGCGTTTAAAAATTTAAAAAGAGCGTACGTTTACCTTAACGACAATAATGCCTCGGCAGGTATACGTTCGCAAATATTCAATACATTGTCTTTTAAATATGTTTTATCATATTTTTCGCTGTATCAGCCTGACACAAAGGTTTATGTAGGGTCAGTAAGTATTGCCGATGCTATCACCAATAACGATAAAACTTTAAGTTATGTTGCCGAAACATTAACTAACCAAGTAAGACCGATAGAAGCAACTAAGGAGTTTTATCGCATCTTATTGGTTGACACCGATTATATAAAAGCCGCCCGAATATTAAGCAAATTTAACATTAACAACATGCAGCAAGCGCAAAGCGGCAATTTAATCAATACTTTTGACAACGGCAACAGTATCTATGTGCAAACAGAGGAAGACGATTTTAACAGCAGTAAATTAACTTATCTGCCAGCATATATAGAAAATTACGGTAAATTTTTTGTGCTAAGCTATTCTTCAGGCGCGGATGCTCTTAAAATCGGCGAATATACTTTGCTGCTAAACGACGGTTACAGTCTTAATCAATTATTAAGCGATACAGAATTGGTAAACGCATTTTTAGAGGCGGGCATTTATACTGACACATTAGATAAAATAGGTGTACTTGCGGCATTAAGCAGTATGACGGTAACGTACCAGCAGATTACGCTTTTATTAAATAATAGGGTAATCAGCCAATATATTAACAATAAAATACTTGATTTTACAGTCGTTTTAACTTTAGATTTACGACAGAATTTTGAAACGTATAGGGGCATTTTTACGGCGCGAATTTATGTGGACGGCTTTGCTTACGAAAGGATGCTGACGTTA
>CALGIK010000319.1 GCA_937915515.1 uncultured Clostridia bacterium | reverse complement strand
GATAATTTAGAGAGCTGTATTGCCGCCGCTGAAGCAAACGAGCTTTCCGTTGCAGTGCCTAACGACGCTACCAATTACGGACGTGCCTTAATTGTTTTAAAGGACGCCGGGCTTTTAACGCTGTCGGATTATCAAAATGCGCCGCAAGAAGAAAACATTTTGACAACTAAAGTAACGCTCATTAAACTAAATGCAAGTATGACTTATAACGCTCTAAGTGACGTTGACGCAGCACTAATCAACGGCAACTATGCCGCCAGTTACGGCGTAAACCCAAACAGTGCGATTTTTTACGAAAATGTTGACTTAACAAACAGAAATTTTGTTTGTCTTATCGCCATACGTCAAGACGATAAATTAAACAGCACTTACAAGCGTATTGCAGAAGTCTTTTGTTCCGACGTGACAAAACAAGTTATGGATACTACCTTTAAAGGGTTTTTCTACATAGCATGGGAGTAATGCTAAAAGCATTATGCAGAATCAAAAAAGGTCCTAAAATGAAAAAAGAATTATTAAGCATTATAAAAGATAAAGAAAGAATTTTTACGGAAAACATCCCAAAAAAATTTCTTTCTGACGGTCTGCAGCGAGAAATCGGCAATGCATCTGCCCTTGTTTTTGTCAAAACTACAGCCGAAGTCTCTCAAATAATGAAATATGCATACAAAAAAAATATTGCCGTAACCATTAGAGGAGCCGGCACAAATCTGGTCGGCTCTACCGTTCCTACTCAAAAAGGCATTGTACTTGATTTATCAAAAATGAATCGTATTTTAGAAATTGATTGCGAAACTTTAACCGCAACGGTCGAAGCGGGCGTTTTGCTCAAGGATTTGGCAGAAAAGGTTTTAAGCATAGGCTATTTTTACCCTCCCGACCCCGGCGAAAAAAATTCGACAATAGGCGGAAATATAGCCACAAATGCCGGCGGAATGCGTGCGATAAAATACGGCGTGACAAGAGATTATGTGCACGGGCTCGAAGCCGTTTTGGCTGACGGCAGTATAATAAACATGGGCGGAAAAACCGTAAAGGATGCAAGCGGTTTATCTTTAAAAAACTTAATTGTCGGCAGTGAAGGGACTTTGGCTGTCGTAACAAAATGTATTCTTAAACTTGTGCCAAAACCGGAGACCTTTAAATCCGTTATCCTTCCCTATAAAAGTTTAACAGCGGCTATAATAAGCGTAGCCAAGCTGCTAAAAGCCGATATCAAGCCTACGGCAATTGAATTTATTGAAGAAAGTGTGCTGCTTTTGGGTGAAAAATACAGCGGCGAAAAATTCCCCTCTTTAAAAGCAGACGCTTATCTGCTTATTGCTTTTGATGGTTCTTTACTAGAAGTAAACAGCAATATAGAAAAACTAAAAAATGTTGCGTTTAATTACGGAGCAAAAGACGTTTTACCGCTAAACGAAACTGATGCCGAAATAGTATGGAAGATAAGAGGCTGTTTGGTAAATGCCGTTGAAGCGATTAATCAGCAGGAACCTGTTGACATTGTGGTGCCCATAGATAAGACTGCGGAATTTGTAAATTTTGTACATAAAACAGAAGCGAATAGCGGAATTAAAATGGTTGCTTTTGGGCATGCCGGCGACGGAAATGTTCATCTTTGCGTAATAAGAGACAAAAATAAAACAAAAATCAAAAATGTATTAGACGTTTTATACGCTAAAGCTTATGAATTAAACGGTTTGACATCGGGCGAACACGGTATAGGACTATCTAAAAAAACTTATTTTTTCAAAAACACGCCTAAAATTAATCTTATTTTGATGCGCAACATAAAAAAAGCCTTTGATAAAAAACAAATTTTAAACAAGCATATTTCGTATCTGTTGTAAAAAAAGTCACTCTGAAAAATGAGTGATTTTTTAATTCAAAAATCTTGTTAGCTTAAATAATAACTAAATCATTCGTCGGTGTGGCTGATAGCATAATAATATTCCACGGCAAAGTTAACTTTTGTTGCCGTTTGAGGATTGGGCAAAACAACACGATAAGTAAAGCGTGTGTCGTTAAGATAAATGCCGTATTCAAAGTCATAAGGCAATGTATAAACGGAGGAAGTATCAAATTCTATATTTCTGCCGTCGTCTCCTACAAAAACAAAACCTTTAGGATTTTGCAATATACTGCCGCCTCCTAAGCTATGCCATCCTTTAAAGTCGGCTAAATACATCAGCATGCAGCGTGAAAAAAATGCGTATTTTTTTTGGTCGATTTCTTTTTGAACCGACTCTCGCTGCCAATTGTACCAGTCGGTTATTTTATCAAATTCGGTGATGCCCTCTTGGCTATTTAACTCGTTTAAAGGTGTCAAATGCCACTTTTTTTGGCAAGCCGCACAAGTAAGAATGGTTTTTTCGCTCTCTGTTTTAAATTGAGCGCCGCAATTAGGGCAAGCATAAAGGATATTGTGCAATCCCTCTGCACGGTTTTCGTCCATTAATTGTAAATTATTATCTTTTTGATAGGCTAAATCGTCTACTTGATCAAAAGCATTTTTTACAAAGTCAAAAATCTCCTCAGAAGTTTTTTTGTTGACGTCGTCTGCTGTAAGCAAAAGCTTATGCTCTACCTTAATATTAAACTTGCGAATTCTGTTTGCCCATTTTGGCTTGGTAACGTAAGCGCCGAAACTATGCATAAACACTACGGGAACAGAACAGTACTTAATGTATTTAGCAAGTGAAGGACGGATAATACCCGCCTTACCGTCACTGCTTACCTTGCCTTCGGGAAATAAAGTCAGGATATTTTTTTGTTTAAATATGTTTTTAGAATCTTTGATTACCGTCAAACTGTAATCAAATTGTCGTTTGGGTATTAACCCTATACTTTGCATCAATTTAGGGTGACCTACAAATTGGTTGTAAGCGGCTATATAATAACAAGCATGAGGAAACAAAGAAGGAGCTACTATTCTAAAATCAGCGGGAGAACTATGGTTAGCAATAACCAGGTACGGCGGCTTAAGTTTTTTTAATGCACTTCTGTTAACACTCAACTTAAACAGTTTTTTTGCTTTTGGCAAACCGTAAAAGATATTTAATAAGAACATCAGCAATTTATTTATTTTTTTTACGTTTTGCATTTTTTGAGGTAAAGTTTTGCATTGTTCGTAATAAACCTTGTCAATATCTGTATTGTTTCGCTGTTTAAACTCCTTTTCGAGCGCAATTACCCTAAACTCAAAAAGATTATTTAAGATGATATCAATAGTAACAAGTATTATGACAAACAATCGCAAAAAAGACAAGATATCTGCGCCGATACTAAACAGTGCATAGACAATTATTCCGCAGATGGAAATTGTTAAAAAAAAGTTTACAAGTATACTGTTTATAATAACAGCGGTGATCCTTTTGAGTAAATGAAAAAGAGAATCGTAAATTGCTGTGCTTCCCTTTTTTTGCTCGTATTTGTTAATCCTGTACGCATATTTAGATAATTTAAAATAGTATAAATAAGCTAATATGTTGCAACAAGAAATAAGAAACAAAGGGATAAAAAAATAGAGCAAGGATATTTCATCAAAAAAAAGCAATAAGACGGCAAAAACAACGGTGCAAAATTGCACCGCATAACAAATGATATTTGATAAACTTTTTATCTTAAGTATTTTTAATGCGCCCAAATCGCCGATTCGGTTGCCAAAAAGTATTTTATATTCTGTTTTCATTAATTGCCGCCCTCAAAAGTAATTAGTCCGAGGGTTTCCAGACGGTTTTTCCTGCATCGATTAAACCTTTTTGTTCCCTCAGATATTTTTCTATCTGTTCCTGCGTCATTCTGTACTCGCCGTCGGGGTCTTTGTCGCCTAATTCCTCTTTTAATTGTTCAAGCTTAGTAAGCTGCTCGTTTAATTTGCGCTGGGGCGAGGATTCGACTTCAAAATACTGGAAGGAAAAATTCAATCTGACCATTGAGCATACCAAGCCCGACGCTGACGCCGCAGCTAAGCTCAACCTGATGATCTCCGGCGGTGATCTGCCCGATGTGATCGAGATGGACCGCACCGCAGACTGGCGCCTCATGGCAAAGATGGACCTATTTGTGGACCTGGCCCCTCTTTGCCATGCGG
>CALGIK010000318.1 GCA_937915515.1 uncultured Clostridia bacterium | reverse complement strand
GATTTGCTCCGCTTGATATATGCACATTAAAAGGCACATTTGTTTTTAGCGGAGCAAATCTTTATGAAACAAAATGATTTCAGCTTAAAAAACAGCGATTATTCAATTTTTGCTAAAATGGGCAAAAAAATTATAGCTTTATGCGGCACAATAGGCAGCGGCAAAACAACTGCTGCTGATTTTTTAAGACAAAAAGGCTATCCGGTAATTGATTGCGATGATTTAGCGCGAAAAGCGGCAGAAGACAGAGATATTAAGGAACAAATATTAATAAATTTTGGCAAGGAATACGTAATTGAAGGCGAAATTCAACGCCGCAAGCTGGCGCAAAAGGCTTTTGGCAACAAAGCCGAGACAGAAATATTAAATTCTATATTTCATCAAAGAATATTAAAGCTTTTGATTGAGAAAATTCTAAATATAAAAGACGACATTATTTTTGTTGAGTTACAGGTGCTTAACAAGCCTTTTGCCGATTTATTTGAGGAAATTTGGATAATAAAAACTACCGCTCAAAATGCAATAAAGAGGGTGACCGCCCGTGACGGACGCACTCCTCAACAGGTAGAGGATATATTAAATACGCAAAATATGCAAAACAAGCAGTTTAACTCAAAGTCACGCATTATTAACAACGACGGCACCATAAAAGAGCTTTATATGCAAATCGATAGGATTTTAAAACAAATATTACAAATATAAACTGTTATAACAAGAACAATATAGTTACGGAAATCAAGTTACTGGCAACTCATTAATTGAAATATTTGTTGCGAATTAAGAGCGAATGTATTATAATTTATATTAGCTAGATTTTGCGCAAAAAAAAGCATATATTAAACATACAAATAAAGTTATGCAAAGTGCTTAATTGAAACTATAAAAATTTTGAGAGGGTATATTACAATGTGTAATGGTATCGCAAAACCTTTTTTAAAATGGGCAGGCGGTAAAGGTCAATTAATAAACAAATTTCAAGCTTTATACCCCCAAGAATTACTTAATGATAAAATCGATATTTATGTAGAGCCTTTTGTAGGTGGCGGTGCTGTTTTATTTGATATACTACAAAGATATAAAGTAAAAAAAGCTATTATTATAGATTTAAATAAGGAATTGATTAATTGTTATCGTTGCATTAAAGCAGATGTAGTTGAACTTATTAAATATTTAGACGCTATGCAATGTAAGTTTTTTGCATTATCTGAAACGCAAAGGAAAGATTTTTTTCTCGAAATAAGAGATAAATACAACAAGCTACACTTAAATGGGGAATTTGATTTTGAAAAAGCTTCTGACTTTATATTTTTAAATAAAACTTGTTTTAACGGTCTTTATAGAGTAAACAGCAGAGGTGAATTTAACGTGCCTTTTGGTAGATACAAAAATCCGTTGATTTGTGATAAAGAAAATCTCATGTTGATAGGTAAGCTATTACAAAATGTTCAAATACTATTCGGAGATTACTCTATATGTAAAGAGCATATTAGAGGCAAAACATTTATTTATTTTGATCCGCCATACAGACCTCTAAAGCAGAACGCTTCATTTGTTGATTATGATAAATCGGGTTTCAATGATGATAATCAAAAAGAACTTGCTTGTTTCGTTAAAGAAATATCTCAATATGATTGCTATATTATGTTAAGCAATTCAGATCCAAAAAATACCAATTCTAATGATGATTTCTTTGATAAACTTTACGAAGGATTTAATATCAATAGGATAAATGCAAGAAGAATGATAAATTGTCAAGCTGATAAGCGTGGAGATATTACCGAAATAATTGTTAGGAATTATTACAGCAAATAGGATGCTAGCAAAATATTTTTATTGTATTGGGAGAGTAATAAATGTTAAAACAATTTAATGAATAGTTTGCCGATTTTACTGACAGTATTGCTACATACGATTATTATACTGATTTTAATGTTGTTTATAAAAATATTAATAAATTAAAAATAGAATTAAACTTAATGAATTATTTGATTGGTTCAAAGGATATTGAAAAAGATTTCGATATTCTATTCAAAAAATATCCTGAGATAAGAAAATGTTTACCTTTGCTTATTGCAGTTAGGGAAAAAGAAATAAAATTAATAGATGAAGGCGAAAAATTAAAATATAATTTTACAAATATTGATGACATTGATTTACTGAAAAGATTTATGAGAAAAACAGGATTGTTTGACTTAATTTCTCAACATTTAATAAATAATATAGTAGATTATGCAACAGGGATAGAAGTGGGACTCGGTTCTAATGGAAGAAAAAATCGTGGCGGACATTTAATGGAAAAAATTGTTCAAGGATACATTGAAAAAGCCGGTTTTATAAAAGATAAGAATTATTATAAAGAGATGTATCTTGTTGATATCGAAAAAAAATGGGATATTGATTTATCGGCTTTATCAAATAAGGGCAAAACTGCTAAACGGTTTGACTATGTTGTAAAAACTGATAACATGATTTACGCTTTTGAAACGAATTTTTATTCGAGTAGTGGATCAAAATTGAATGAAACAGCGAGAAGTTATAAAACTCTTGCGTTAGAATCTAAAAATATTATAGGTTTTATCTTTATTTGGATAACTGATGGTTTAGGATGGAAAGGAGCAAAAAGCAATTTGGAAGAAACTTTTGATGTCCTCGATACAATTTATAACTTAAAAGAATTAGATAATGGGGCACTTAGTAAATTATTGGTATAATGAAAGATGAATTTAAATTGGAAACGAATACTGTTTGGAGCTTCCCTAATCGTGGTAAATGGGCAACACATGATGCAAAGTATAGAGGGAATTTTTCTCCGTATGTAGCAAAAAATATTATTTTAAGATATTCTAAGGAAGAAGATTTAGTTTTAGACCAGTTTGTTGGCGGCGGTACAACTTTAATTGAATGCAAATTAAATAATAGAAATGCGATAGGTATTGATATTAACCCTTATGCAATTAATATTACTAATGAAAAATGCAATTTTAACAGTCAAAATAATCCTAACATCAGCATAAGATTAGGTAATGCGTGTAATCTTGATCTATTAAACGAAAGTATTGATTTAATCTGTACTCATCCTCCCTATGCAAATTCTATACAGTATAGTGACAGTATTGAAGGAGACTTATCGCAATTAAAATTTCAAGATTTTCTTATAGCAATCGAAAAAGTCGCAAATGAATGCTATAGGGTATTAAAGGAGGACAAGTATTGTGTCATTGTTATAGGAGATACACGTAAAAATGGTATGGTGCAACCGCTTGGTTTTGAAGTAATGCAACGTTTTAAAAAGGCAGGCTTTAAACAAAAAGAAATAATTATTAAAGAACAGCATAACTGTAAAGCTACTGGTTTTTGGAAAAGTAAAAGTGAAAAATATAATTTTTTGCTTTTGGCGCATGAATACATTTTTGTATTCAAAAAACAAACAAATTACGTTAATAAAGATTACCTACTAAAGGGCTGAAACTATCAGCCCTTTATAGTAATGGAGGTAAGGTATAATGTTTATAGATAAGACAAATTTTATTTGGATATTCTTGTTACAGATACAACAAAATTTCTGCAATCTTATAGATTAACTTTCTTCAAATACATTAAGTTTTATTAATACGACAAAAAATGTATAGTTTTTATTGACACTAAAAATCGTTTTTGTTTAGCACTGAGCGCAGTTTTCTTAATGCTTTTGTCTCAATACGTGATACATAGCTTCTGCTTATGCAAAACTTTTCCGCCGTTTGTAGCTGTGTCAGCGGCGTGGTGTTTTTTAGCCCGTAGCGCATCACCAAAATTTCGTACTCTCTTTTTGTCAGATTTGCCTGCATAATACTGTCAAGTTTTTGGCTTAATATGCTTTGCTCCGCCTGCTTAAAAATACTCTCCTCATTTACCGCCAATACGTTCATCAGCGTAAACTCGTTGCCTTCGCTGTCGCAATCCATTCTGTCGCTAAGATACACTGTGTTTTTGTAGCGTTTGTCGGCTCTTAACATCATTAAAATCTCGTTTTCGATACATCGTGCCAAATATGTTGCCAAGGTGGTGCCTTTTTCGACACTGTATGTATTAAGCCCCTTAATAAGCCCGATACTGCCTACGCTTATGGCGTCCTCAAAATCCTGCTTTGCCGAATATTTTTTTGCAATATGCGCCACAAGCCGCATATTGTGGCGTATCAGCTTATCACGCGCCTCCTCATCCCCCTTAGAAAGCAGCTTAATGCATGCAGCCTCTTCTTCGGGCGGCAAAGGTTTAGGATACGCCATCCCCGCCGAATAATAACCGCAAAAGCAAAAAATCTTGCTTATAATTGCCGTCACAGCGTTAAAAATCATAACCTCTCTCCTTAAACGCTTAAATTTGATTATTAATCCGTTTTAAGCTGAATAGCTTATTTAACTTAGGTGTGTAACTTTGGGTAGAATTTACTGCCGCTTTTTATCCGTTAAGGTTTCATTTATATTCGCCGTTTACTCGTAATATTAACAATCCCGATTTTTTACTTTCTGCTTTGCTTAAAAAGGAAAAATTACCTTTTTGCTAAATGTAATCCCCTGTCTAAGACATTTTGCATTTAACTCTTAAATTACATAAAGACAAAAAACTTTTCTTAAGCTTATGCGCCAATCCGCCGCTTTTACGTTTTTTTTGTGTTTTTACAATCTGTTACTTGTCAGATTTTTGGTGGTGCCAGCTGGATTCGAA
>CALGIK010000317.1 GCA_937915515.1 uncultured Clostridia bacterium | reverse complement strand
GGTATGTATGCGCAAGTGGACGCTAATATAGACGCTTACGCTTCACAAATGGGTCTGACTGCGCCTAACGAAGCTAATACCAGTTATTATACGCCGATACAGACACGTCAGTCGGCTGACTATGATATCCCCGATAATTGGTTTAACAGATTATGCGAGTGGGTGAGTAATTGTTTTGGAGGATAAAATTAGTGTTCCATAAATTTTATACGACTAAAAAAAGGCTGTTTGCATTGATTTTGGCAATAGCCTTTATTTTTTTAATCATTTTTTCCAGATTATTTTATATACAAATAGTTTGGGGTAAAAAATTGCAGGCAAAAGCTACAGACCAATGGACACGGCATTTGCCGCTGACAGCGCTAAGAGGCAATATTGTCGACATTAACGGCGTCGTATTAGCTACAAGCGAAACAAGTTTCAGCGTGTATTTAAGGTCTAAGGACATTGACGACCAGGTGGGAGTAGCGACTTTATTAAGCCAAAAATTAAAATTAAGTTATGAGACTGTGTTTACTAAAGCCGCCAACAGAAGCGTCAGCGAGGTTACGATAAAAAGGCAGGTAGATGCCGAAACGGTAAACGAAATAAGAGCGGCTAACTTAAAGGGTGTTTATTTTGCCGAAGACAGCACGCGGGTGTATCCCTACGGCAATTATTTAAGTCAGGTGTTAGGTTTTGTAAGCATAGACAACATGGGACAAAGCGGTATCGAAGTTTGTTACGATAAGTATTTAAAAGGTATTGACGGACAAATACTTACTCAAACAGATTTAATAGGACGTGAGCTGCCCGATGAAAACATTTTATATCTTCCATCGGTAAACGGCTTGAATGTTCAACTCACTATTGATTACAATATACAGCGAGTGCTCGAAAATGTACTCAATTTGATAATGCAGGGGCATAGCTCAAAGTCGGCAAGAAGTATTGTTATTGACTGCAAAACGGGCGAGATTGTAGCTTTGGCAAGTAAACCCAGCACCGACCTTAACAATCTGCCCCGTGACGACATAGCTCAGCTTATGGAAGGCACTAAAAATCTGCTTGTAACAGATGTGTATGAGCCCGGGTCCACCTTTAAGGTGCTGACGGCGGCGGCTGATTTAGAGGAGCATTTTAAAGGCAACAAAAAGGCTTTTAGTCCTACTTATATCTTCAATAACAGCAGTACGAGAGTTGTTGACAGCGGAAAAAAAATAAAATGTTGGACTACGCACAGCGGAACACGCCATTTTAATCAAACGTTAAGTGACGCTCTTAACAACAGCTGCAACCCGTGTTTTACTGACATCGCTTTAAGTTTAGGTAAAAATACAATATACGATTACCTTGACGCTTTTGGTTACGGCAAATTGAGCGGTGTTGATATTATAGGCGAACAGGCGGGTATTTTGGTCGACAGGTCGGCTGTGACAAACGGCGATTTAGCCCGTATAGGCTTTGGGCAGACAATTGCCGTTACTCCCATTCAGCTTGCATACGCCACTTGCGCAGCAGTAAACGGCGGCAAACTTCTTACTCCCTATATTGTAAAATCAATAACAGACAACGAAGGCAATATCGTAAAGAATTTTTATCCCACCGTTAAAGACAAAGTGATAAGCGAAAAAACCAGCCGCACGCTGTCGGAAATGCTTGAGGGAGTAGTGACAAAAGGTAGCGGAAAATTAGCTTATATAGAGGGTTATAAGGTAGCGGGCAAAACAGGGACGGCGCAAAAGTACCAAAACGGAGTGATTGCTCAAGGAAAATATATTTCTTCCTTTGTTGGATACTTCCCGTCAAATAATCCGCAGTATTTGTGTTTAATGATAGTTGACGAGCCGCAGGGGATAAGCTAC
>CALGIK010000316.1 GCA_937915515.1 uncultured Clostridia bacterium | reverse complement strand
GACAAGCAAGATGGCTGATATGATTTTAAAAAAATATCCTTCTAAGGAACTGGACAAAAACGAGCGCATCAAAAACTTTGAGGAAGTGGACTTAGGCTATGATTTAATTACGGCGCAAAAGGAAGCTAATCGCTGTTTAAACTGCAAGCGTAAACCTTGCATGCTTTTAGGCTGCCCTGTTCACAACGATATACCTGCATTTTTAGAACAGGTAAGATTGGGAGATATAAAAAAAGCTTATGAAATTTTAAGCAAAACCACAAATTTACCCGCTGTGTGCGGCAGGGTTTGCCCGCAAGAAAAGCAGTGTGAAATGCATTGCGTAAGGGGAATAAAGGGCGACCCGGTAAGCATAGGCAGATTAGAAAGATTTGTCGCTGATTATTACCACGAGCATTTAGCACAAAAGCCAATAAAAACGCAGTCTAACGGGCACAAGGTTGCCGTTATCGGCAGCGGGCCGGCGGGGCTAACCTGCGCCGGTGATTTAGCAAAAATGGGTTATGACGTGACTGTTTTTGAGTCATTGCATAAGGCTGGCGGCATACTCTCTTACGGCATTCCCGAATTTATTCTTCCGATTAATACCGTTGAAAGAGAAATTGACGTTTTGAGGGACTTGGGCGTAAAAATAGAAACCAATGTAGTTGTCGGCAAAACGTTATCCGTGGACGATATGTTTCACGACGGTTTTGAAGCGGTGTTTATTGCAAACGGTTCGGCTACGCCGCGTTTTATGGGCATAGAGGGCGAAAATCTCAACGGAGTTTTTTCGGCAAATGAATTTTTGATGAGGGCAAACTTAATGAATGCCTTTGACGAAAACTATGATACTCCTATTTTTTACGCTAAAAAATACGCTGTTGTCGGCGGCGGCAACGTCGCTATGGATGCGGCACGGTGTGCTGTGCGTTTTGGCGCGGAAAAGGTATATATAGTTTACCGAAGAAGCGAGGAGGAATTGCCTTCAAGACGGGAGGAGGTAATTCACGCTAAGGAAGAGGGTATTGAGTTTAAACTGTTGACAAATCCTGTAAAAATTATCGGCGACTTCGATTTTAAATTTAAAGCTATGGAATGTATCGAAATGACTTTGGGCGAGCAGGACGAAAGCGGACGCCGCAGTCCTATCGAAAAAATAGGCAGCAATTTTGTGCTGGATATTGATTGCGTAATTATGGCGATTGGTACTTCTGCCAGTCCTTTAATTACTCAATCTACTTACGGTATCAAAACCGACAAAAAAGGTAATATTGTGGTTGACGAAAACGGAATGACTTCACGCTTAGGTGTTTTTGCAGGCGGCGATGCGGTTACGGGTCCTGCTACGGTAATTTTGGCTATGGGGGCGGGCAAGACTGCAGCAAAAGGCATAGACGGATATATAAAAACAAATAAAATACAAAAATAAAAGTTTAAATATACAATATGACAGGATAGTATTAACTAAAAATTGTTGTAGAAAAAGCTTTATTGAATTTTTGAGGAAAAGCAATAAATAGTTAAGTCGTATAAAAAAGAAATCAAAAGACAAGCAAAACTTCTTGTCTTTTTGTATGGTGATTTTTGTATACAGCAACTTTTATCAGAGAGCCGTAAGCGTTAATCGGCTGATAAAACTATATTAAGGTATAACATTAAACAAATTTGGCAATAATATACGTTTAAAAAATAAATTAAAATAATTAGGTTTTGGGTTGCAAAATTTGTAGATATTTGTTAGAATAAATTGCGTAATGTTGGAGGAAAAAATGACAAAATATATCTTTGTTACCGGCGGTGTTGTTTCAGGTTTGGGCAAAGGCATTACGATGGCAAGCATTGGCAGATTGCTTAAAGCGCGCGGTTTAAAAGTTATTGCGCAAAAAATGGACCCCTACACCAATGTAGACCCGGGCACGATGAGTCCTTTACAGCACGGAGAGGTTTACGTCACAAACGACGGCTGCGAGACGGATTTGGACTTAGGACACTATGAGCGTTTTATTGATGAGGAACTTAACCGTTACAGCAATTTGACCACCGGCAAGGTATATTGGAACGTTTTACGCAAAGAGCGTAACGGTGAATATTTGGGGGAAACGGTGCAGATTATTCCTCATATCACCAACGAAATAAAAAATTTTGTTTATAATGTAGGCAAGACAAGCAACGCCGACGTCGTTTTGACGGAAATCGGCGGTACAATCGGCGATATCGAAAGTCAAGCATTTTTAGAGGCTATACGCCAAATTTACCATGAGGTAGGCAAAGGCAATTGCCTGTTTATTCATGTGACCTTGGTACCCTACATAAGCGGCAGCAACGAGCAGAAATCAAAACCCACACAGCACTCGGTTAAGGAGCTTATGGGGCTGGGTATTTCGCCCGATATTATTGTTACACGCTGCGATATGCCCCTTGACCCCGACGTAAAGCGCAAAATAGCTTTGTTTTGCAACGTTAAAGACGATTGCGTCATCGAAAACCCGACGGTCGAAACGCTTTACGAAGTCCCCGTCAAGCTTGAAGAAAGCAATATGTCCGACGTTATTTGCAGGGAATTGCAGCTTAAAGTTAAAAAACCCGATTTGACAGAGTGGAAGGATATGCTTCTACGCATAAAAAACCGCAAACAAAAGGTCAAAATTGCCATTGTGGGCAAATATGTTAAGCTTCACGATGCCTATTTGTCCATTATCGAATCATTGAATCACGCAGGGTACGAAAATTCCGCCTGTGTGGACATGGAGTGGGTGGACAGCGAAAAATTGAACGAAAAAACTGCCGATGCTTTGTTAAAGGACTGCTCTGGTATACTTGTTCCCGGAGGATTTGGCGACAGAGGCATTGAAGGCAAAATTTTTGCCGCAGGTTACGCCCGCAAAAACAATATTCCTTATCTTGGCGTATGCTTAGGAATGCAAGTTGCCGTTATTGACTTTGCCCGCAACGTTTTAGGTTTTGCCGATGCTAACAGTACCGAGTTTGACGAAAATACAACGCACCCCGTTATCGACATTATGGAAAATCAAAAGGGCATTAAGCTTGGCGGAACAATGAGATTGGGTGCTTATCCGTGCAAAATAAAGAAAGGCAGTAAGTTAGAAAGTATTTACAACGTTGAGGAAATAAGCGAAAGACACCGTCACCGTTATGAATTTAACAACGATTACAAAAACGATTTGGAAAAAAACGGTATGATTATTTGCGGACTTTCTCCCGACGCTAAACTTGTCGAAGCTATAGAAATACCGCAAAATGATTTTTTTGTAGGCGTGCAATATCATCCCGAGTTTAAGAGCAGACCTAACCGCGCGCATCCGCTTTTCCGTGAATTTGTAAAAGCTGCGTTAAATTTTATACAAAAAAACTGAGGGACAAGCGCCACACTGTTTTCATTGCCGTTTGATTTTTATATATCCGTTTTATGTTTAACTAAAGAGGAACAGCGGCATATAAATTAATTAAAAAACTTACTTAGGACAAAACCGCCTGCTTTATGCAGGCGGATAATTTTTTATGAGTCATTTTTTGTTTTTTTGGGATTTATCTGTCTTTATCTATATATTAAATTTGGTCTTATTATTGTAGATTTATCCTTTAAGTTACTAAGTACTGCTTATTCCCTATTTCTAAAATCGATAGTGCAGCCTTTTTCGGGCGCAGATAATAACTTAGAGTAACTGTAAAGGGGACTGTTTTGGTCTATCTTTTTTATTTCGATTTGCTTGCGGCGTAAATTTATTTCCTTAGCGGTGAGTGCAACGTTTAACTTGCCTTTAACCAAATTAATTTCCACCTTGTCGCCGTCCTTTATATAACTTAACGCCGTATCGTCATATGCTTCGGGCGTCATCAAGCTGACGTTTACACCCTGCCAAAAATTAGGCACAATGCCGTCGGTAATTAATGCCACTTTGCCCATTAAATCGGCTCCCTTAAGCATTGCGGCGGATTTAAACAGGGTAATCAGTCCGGCTTTTGCTCCGCAATTTGTGACGACTACACAGTCGCCTTCTCTTATTTCTTCCTTAATAACGGCATCGATTAATCTGTCCTCGCTGTCAAATACTTTGGCTTTTCCGTTAAAAGAAGTTTGCGGGGAATTATATGCCATTCCGCTTTGGGCAAGATTGCCGCTCACCTCAAAAAATGAAGGTTTTTTTGCGGTATTTTCGAGCAAATCAGCTGCGCTGTAATCTGCGCAAAAGTCAGCCATTTTTTTGTTGTCAAAATTAAGATAATCAGCAAACACATCGTTTTGGGAGTTGTGCAAAAAGTTAATCAGCCGATACACTCCGCCTTGTTTATCAAAAATCTTAAAATCGAAGTCATTTTTTGTATCAATAATTACTGAAATATTTTGCGCCGTTTTTGACGCTGATTTATAAGTAACACCGTCTTTGAATACGTTTGAAAGCCAAATAAGGTTTACTAATGCCGCCGCACTGCCGCCAAGGCTTAAATCAACAGCCAAAGCCGTTTTTAAAGCGGCAGAGTTAACCATTTTGCCCGCTGTCAAAAACTCTCGTGCCATTTTGCATATATGCGCTCCCGTAAATTTAGCTAAATTTGCCTGAGCCGCACCGCCAGCGGTAACAGAAAGGGAATTTGGCAGACTTAGCCCCATAGCCGCAATAAGCAGCGCACCGCAATTACTTTCGTAACAAAAGGGGTCATTGCCTAAATTTTCCGTCACAAAATCGGTATCATTTAATATAAAAGAAGGAAGTTTCCTGTTGCGCAACTGTGCGGCTATGCCTTTTAAGCCCGTTAAACCGTATTTGGCGCCGTTTATTAATATTGGATGCATCAATCCGTTAGATAAAAATAAGCAGGGCACGTTGGCTCGCAACGCTCCCTTAAGCATGCCAAAAAGCGTATATATGTCGCTTGCGACAAAAACAAAACCGTCAAAAAGACGTGTCTCGCCAAGACCGCCGACAAAAATATCGGCTTGCTCTCTCTTTAAAATATTATACTGTATCGTTCCCTCACTGATATCGGGAAAGTCAGGCAGATAAAACGTTTTTGCGCCGTAACCTTCGCTTAAAACGCCTTCCGTTATTTTTTTTGCCAACCATTCGCCGTTGCTTTGGGTAAAAGACAGCGGATTTAGTGCAGCTACAATGGCTATAAGACCTTTGTTTTTATCAACACCGAGTGCATTGAGTATAACTTTATCGCTGATTTTGTTTATTCCGTCGAAGATATTTTTATCCATATATATTCCTGATTAATTTATTCTAAAATAAAAAATAATTGCTGTCAACTCAAAAGAATATAAAAAGGCTTTTTGGCACACACTTTTATATAAAAAAGGAGTTTACAAGCATACTATGTTAAACAAAGTAGTTATTTGCGGCATTAATACGTCGCTATTGCCTAAACTTACCGCCGACGATACGGCAGAGCTCTTAAAACAGACTAAAGAAGGCGATGCTCTCTCTCGCAATAAACTTATTATCGGCAATATGAGACTTGTTTTAAGCGTTTTGCATAGGTATATACCTCGCATATGCAATATGGATGACCTTTTTCAGGTAGGATGCGTAGGGCTTGTAAAAGCAGTCGACAATTTTGATATCAGCCTCAACGTAAGGTTCAGCACCTATGCAGTTCCTATGATAGTGGGCGAAATTCGCCGTTTTTTGAGGGAGTCCAACAGTATGAGGGTAAGCAGGGGTATAAGGGACGTGGCATATCTTGCTTTGCAGACGAAGGAACGTTTAAAGGCGGAAGGCATCGAAGACGTCAGCATAAAGCAGATTGCCGACAGACTCAATTTAACGGTAGCTAAGGTGGCTTTTTGCCTTGACGCAATTAACGAACCTGTATCGCTGTTTGAACCGGTTTACAACGACGGCGAAGAGAGCGTTTTAGTTATGGACCAAATATGCGACAAAAGCAACAACGAAGAAAAATGGCTTAACAACGTATCCCTTGCCGATGCAATAATGAAGCTGGAAGAAAGAGAGCGTCAAATCTTAAAAAAGCGTTACTACGAGGGGAAAACACAGACAGAAGTGAGTTACGAGGTGGGGATTAGTCAAGCGCAAGTATCACGGCTGGAAAAAAATGCCGTAAGCCAAATAAGAAATTATTTTAATTATTGACAGAAAATAAGATAAATATTACAATCAATCATTTTTTACGTTAAAAGATAATATAATACGCGAGAGGAATATTATGGAAATATCCTATTGCGACTTAAAACGTAAAGAAGTGGTAAACGTCACCGACGGCAAAAGATTAGGTAGGATTCTTGATATCATAATCAGTTTGCATTCCTGCCGTGTTTTAGGTATTGTCGTGCCCGGTAACCGCAAAATTTTTAATACACGCGAAGATATATTTATCCCCTGGAAAAATATTCAGAAAATAGGCGACGACGTAATTTTAGTGTGCTTTTTAGAATGTAATTTTGATAAAGCAAATATTATAAACCCAAAATGTCCGCCCGATAGACCGCTGCCGCCAAAAAATATCTCCGCATCGGCTTTTGGCGAAGCAGGGGACAACGGCGAATACAATGAAGATGAAGAATAGTTTTTGATAAAGGATAAAAAGTCCATTTGGGCTTTTTTTATTGCCAAAAATACCTTTTTGTGTTAGACTTAAACAATGCTAAAAGAGATTGTCAGCAAAAACAACGCCAAATTGTTTGATTTGATTAAGGAACAAACAGACCTTGGTTTTTATCAGATAAACAAAATTATCGATAGCAAAAGCGTAAAAATAAACGGGAAAAGGGTTAACGAAAACGTCACGGTAAAAGC
>CALGIK010000315.1 GCA_937915515.1 uncultured Clostridia bacterium | reverse complement strand
GGTTTTTACAAAAGAACCGCAAAACAAAACAAAAGAAATATCATATACTATTAGGATTATACTTTAAAAAGGACAAAATATTATGAAGAAAGTTGCTTTTACAGAAACGGTATTAAGGGATGCAAACCAATCTCTTATAGCCACAAGACTCCCCTTTCACAAGTTTGAATCTGTCTTGCCCGTTATGGACAAGGCAGGTTATTATTCTGTAGAATGCTGGGGCGGCGCAACCTTTGACAGTTGTCTGCGTTTTTTAAACGAAGACCCATGGGAAAGACTGCGTAAAATCCGCTCGCTTATGCCCAACAGCAAACTGCAAATGCTTTTAAGAGGACAAAACCTCTTAGGCTATAAGCATTATCCCGACGACGTGGTGAAAAAGTTTGTGCAAAAAAGTGTAGAAAACGGAATCGACATAATCAGGATTTTTGACGCACTTAACGACACCCGTAACATTAAAGTTGCCGTAGAGGAAACATTAAAATGCGGCGCAATGGTTAGCGGAGCAATAAGTTATACCACAAGTCCCGTACATACTTTAGACAAATTTGTTAATGTCGCTCAAGAAATGAAAAAGATGGGCGTATCAACAATTTGCGTTAAGGATATGGCAGGCGTTATGGGTCCGCAAGAAGCTTACGACATTACCAAAGCTTTGAAGGAAAAAGTCGGTTTGCCCGTTATTCTGCATACGCATTGCACAACGGGTTTAGCATTTATGACTTACTTAAAAGGTATCGAAGCAGGCGCCGATGTTATTGATACGGCGACGAGCTGCTTTAGCGGCGGCACCAGCCAGCCCGCTACCGAAACGCTTGCGTATGCGCTGACACAGTTAGGATATGAGGCGGAAATTAATTCGGAAATTGTCAAAAAAGTTAACGATCACTTTAAGCCTATAAGGGACGAGTATTTAGCAAACGGTTTGCTGATGCCTCGCACAATGGCTACGGATACGGACGCATTAAGCTATAAGGTACCCGGCGGAATGCTTTCTAATTTGTTCAGTCAATTACAGCAATTAAATGCGCTTAACAGATTGGACGACGTTTTAAAAGAAATACCCAATGTGCGTAAAGACATGGGTTATCCGCCCCTTGTTACACCTATGAGTCAAATGGTGGGCGTACAGGCGACGCAAAACGTTTTAAGCGGCCGTTATACAAATATCGGTAAAGAAGTAAAGGCATATTTACGCGGAGAATACGGACAGACACCGGGCGAAGTCAATGAGGAATTACGCAAAAAAGCGTTGGGCGACGACGAGGTTATTACCTGCCGTTATGCCGATTTGCTTAAGCCCGAATTTGATACAACAAAACAAAAACTTAAGGGCATAGCCAAAAACGATGAAGACGTTTTAAGCTATATAGCATTCCCTCAGGTTGCGGAAAAATTCTTTGCCGACAGAAAGGCGAAGGAAGAAAATCGTGTCTCCTATACAATTGAAGAGGAGGAAGAATAATTTATGAATTTTCTTTTATTGGCAGTTGATACTTTCAGTATAGGCGATGCGCTTTTGATATCGCTTTTGGACTTTGTAATTATACTAATTGTATTAGGTATGCTTATTGGTGTTATATACTTATTGCGTTATTTCTTATTTAGGTTTGATAAGTTTTCAAACGGAAAAAGCAAAAGAATGCAAGGTGAAGCACAAATTAATGCACAACCTATAACGGAAAAAGCAAGAGGAAGCAGCGGTGAAGTAAGTATTTACAATGTTAAACCAAGGGATGCTGCAATGGTTATGGCGATAGTAGCGGACGAGTTAAAAACGCCGCTTAACCGTTTAAGATTTAAAAGTATAAAGCAAGTAGGCGAGGGAGAAGAAAATAATGAAGTACAAGGTTAAGTTAAACGACAGAATATACGAAGTCGAAGTGGAAAAAGGCGATGCTATTTTGGTAGACGAATATGATGCTATTAAGAACATTCAGACTAATGTAACTGTAGCAGCGCCGACAGCAGAAGCACCGCAAAAAACAAATACGGTTATAAGTAATGGAAATGCAAGCGCAGACGCCGTAGCAAGTCCGCTACCCGGAGTAGTAATGGATGTTAAAATATCTGTCGGACAAAGCGTAAAAAAAGGCGATGTTGTATTGCTTATTGAAGCAATGAAAATGGAAAACGAGATTAACGCAAGCAAAGACGGCAAAATAACGGCAGTCTATGTAAATAAGGGCAGTAAGGTTGAGCAAGGCACGCCCCTTTATGTATTAAGCTAAGAAGGAGACGCAATGAAAATCTTACAAAGTATTGTGGAACTTTTTAAAAACTGCGGCTATGTAAGCATAGGCTGGCAGCAGTATTTAATGATTTTTATCGCCTGCGTGCTTTTGTTTTTGGGAATTGCCAAAAAATTTGAGCCGCTCTTGTTGGTGGGTATCGCTTTTGGAATGCTTTTGACAAACTTAGTTGCAAGCGAACAAACTGCTGATTTATTATACCATTCTGATATGTGGATGGTTAAAAATCCCGATTACGTTAATATTTTACAAAATGGCGGACTTATCGATATTTTGTACATAGGCGTAAAAACCAGCTTGTATCCTTGCTTGATTTTTGTGGGAATAGGAGCCATGACGGACTTTGGTCCTATGCTTTCCCGCCCAATCAGCTTAATTTTAGGAGCGGCGGCACAATTAGGCATTTATGTGGCTTTTCTTTTGGCATGTCTTACTATGGGTACAGGCGAGATAAATCTTGCTGCTTGTATCGGTATAATAGGCGGCGCCGACGGACCCACGGCAATATGGCTCACTAAATCGCTTGCGCCTGAATACTTAGGCAGTATAGCAATTGCTGCATATTCGTATATGGCGCTTATTCCTTTGATTCAACCGCCGATAATAAAAGCACTGACAACAAAAAAAGAAAGACTGATTAGGATGGATAATCCTAAGCAAGTATCTAAAACAACAAAAATCATATTCCCCATCGCGGTTACGATTTTTACCGTATTGTTGATACCTTCGGTCGCTCCTTTGCTGGGTTGCTTAATGTTCGGCAATTTGCTTAAAGAGTGCGGCGGGACGGAAAGACTCAGTGACACCGCTCAAAATGCTTTGATGAATATAGTAACATTGTTTTTAGGTATTTCTGTCGGAGCGACGGCAACGGCTGCAAACTTCTTAAGTGTAAAAACGCTATTGATTATCGCATTGGGTTTGGTGGCATTTAGCTTTTCTACCGCAGGCGGTGTGCTGTTTGGCAAATTGTTAAGTTGGTTAAGCGGCGGCAAAATCAATCCTATGATAGGCGCGGCAGGCGTATCGGCAGTGCCTATGGCGGCACGTGTTGTACATAATGTCGGCAGGGAATACGACCTTGACAATCATTTGCTTATGCACGCAATGGCTCCTAACGTAGCCGGCGTTATTGGCAGCGCAGTTGCGGCAGGCTTGTTTATGACTTTGTTAGGCTAAGGATTTATAAATCAAAAGCGGGGTTTAAATCCCGCTTTTTTTCAGGCTGATTAACAAACTTGTATGGACAAATCTATCAATATATAGTATAATCTAAACATAAGGAGATACGTATGGGAAATATTTTTGATTTAGCAAATGATGTTTTGAGGGCAGCGAGAGCTTCTCAAAGACAAAGACAAAAGTTTGAAAACACATTAAACGACCCGCAAAAAAAAGCTACCGTTGTCGGCTACGGAGTCAGCGGCATAATTTTGCCTTTTGTTACGGTTATTCTTGTTGCCTTGTGCTACTTTGGCGTTCAGGCGCTTGTGGAAGCAGTAAGTCATGAAAATACCAGTATATTTCTGTATTGGGTTCCTATCATCATATTAGTTTTAGCAGCGCCCATTATTGGATTAACCTTATCAATTGGCGGCTTGCGCAACAGCATATGGCAAACAAAGCTGGACAAAAAAGTTACCGGTATTATCGGCATAATACTCAATATTTTGGTGCTTTTGGCTTCTATAGTCGGTACTGTTATTATATTGGGCAGCTTAAGTATGAAATAACAAGTAACAATAATGATGAATATCTAAAATATTTTGCTAAATTTACTTAAAATTGAAAATTAAAATTATTAAAGACTCTCAAAATAAAGTATAAAAATGATTAAAAAATGCGCTATTCTTAGCGCGTTTTAACTTTATTTTTGTATATTTGAGAGCACCTTACAAAAATCGAATCGCTAAATAAAGCTGATAAAAGTTTCAAAAAGCTGCTAAAAAATTTTGACCTTTAACGACTTTTATGCTATAATACCCTAGCAATTGATTTAGCAAAGATTGTCAGATTATAAAATGTCTGTATGGTAAGGAGAAGTACCCAAGCGGCTCAAGGGGCTCCCCTGCTAAGGGAGTAGACCGTATATAAAAGCGGTGCATGGGTTCAAATCCCATCTTCTCCGCCAAGTGCGACAATGTTTGAACACCGACGAAGTGTATTATATTTTCGTAAATGGCGTTGCGGGCATTGTCATTAAAAGAAAAGACAACCAATAATCGGTCGTCTTTTTTATTTTTGCCTTTTGGGGCTTATTTGCTTGCGACAGCGAGTTCTTGTTTATTGTTTTGCGTTTACCTTGCGTGTTAATTCGACAACTTCGTCGATTTTCGAGCTCCAAAATTCGGCGTCAAATAAGTATTTGTTTTCCAACGCAAACGCTTGTAATTTTGTCATTACGACGTCTTTTTTTACCGTTCCCGCCGTTTTGCCTTGCTGTTTCAATAAGGCATTGACGTCTTTATATGTAGTTTCTGCGTCAACGACAAGCACATTAAGCGTGGTAAGCATATCATTTGTTGCCTTTGTTTTTTCCTCTTTTGTCTTTGCCTCTTTGTATGCCTTGACCGACTTTGCAATCGCAACAATGCAAGGAATAAGCGTTGTAATAATTCCGCTTAAAATCAAGCCGATTATTTTAATTATTTCCTCAATCCTCATATACACCTCTATTAAAGCACAGTCGCGGCGGGGCTACAATT
>CALGIK010000314.1 GCA_937915515.1 uncultured Clostridia bacterium | reverse complement strand
TGTGGTTTTTAAAAGATAATTTCCGTCTTCGATTAAATACACGTTGTCAATAGAGCCAAAATTGTTGATTTCATCTTTTAATGATACTTTGACTGTTCTATACGATTTTTGCACGTTGTCATAAAAGGTTTTTATTGTATTGGCAATTTTTTCTTCATCCGAAATAAAAAGGACGTCATTTAAAATAGCCAAAATACCGCCTAAAATAACGGCAATAAGCACCAAAACAACAACGGATTTAATTGCTGTCCTTCTGTTGCCTTTAACTTCTTGAGTGTTGTCGTTAAACTCTACTAGATTAGATTCCTTATTCATTTTTGCGCCTCCTTATTAAATGCTGACGAAGTACGTTTTGCATCGGATACAGGTGTATTGGGCATTTTCTGCTTTTTAATTAAACCAAAGGGTTTTGGTACTATCCATTTGTCAATCAATGGAACAATTATGTTCATCAGCAAAACGGCAAACGTAACGACTTCCATTTGGCAAGCAATACGCAGCCCCGCAGTAAGTAATCCTAAACCTATAAAATATAACAGATTGCCCCAACCTGTGTTTGGCGTTGTAACATAATCGGTAGCCATAAAAACAGCTACATAAATCAGTCCTCCGCTGAGTATCGAAGGCAAAAACCAATTAAAATCAAATCCGTTTAAAGCAACCATAAATAAACCTGTGGTTGCTATATAAATTAACGGCCATTTAAAATCGATTACTTTGCGTATTGACAGATACACAAAACCGATAAGGATAGCTACTTTTGATGTTTCGCCAATACAGCCTGCTAAATTTCTGCCTAAAAATAAATCTAAATTAGAAATTCCGATATTATTAAGTCCGCTTTCAAAAACTTTAGCCAGGGGCGTTGCGCCGACGGTTATTCCGTTAGGGTCTACCCATCCGCCCGAAATAAAAGCGGTGCTCAGTCCCAAGAAGGAAATAAATACAAAACACCTGCCTGCTAAAGCAGGGTTTACTATATTGTTGCCTGTGCCGCCAAAAATCATTTTTACTACTATAATAGCAAAGACGCTCGCAAAAATCGGCACAAACCAAGCTACTTTTACGTTAAAAGATAAGCCTATTAAAAGTCCTGTCACTACGCTTGTCAAATCAATATCGGATGCTTGCTTAAAAGTCTTTTTGCTTAATAAACTGTATACGATCTCACTGACCACCGCCGATAATACGCTGAGCGCCACGACGGGGATAACGCGTATGCCAAACAGTATTATGCCTGCTATTAATGAAGGAATAAGTGAAATAATAACGTCCAGCATAATTCTTTTTGTGCCGGAATTACTCTTTATGTGCGGCGAACCGCTGCCGACGAATTTTTTGCTTTCCATTATTTGTTCTCCTTAAGTTTTGCTTTGCATAGTTTTACACTCTGAACCAAAGCCCTTTTAGCCGGGCAAACATATGAACAACAGCCGCATTCGATACAATGCTCAACGCCGTATTTTACCGCCGACATATAATCCCCTGCCTGCGTGTAAAAATCAATATACATAGGCATAAGATTCATAGGGCAAGAAGCAGCACAGCGTCCGCAATTTATGCAGGGCGAAGGCTGAATCAGATTTGCTTCTTTTTCCGTCATGGCTATTAAACCGCTGTCTGTTTTTGATGTTACGCCTTTTGTATCAATCAAAGCAACGCCCATCATAGGACCGCCGCAAATAAGTTTAACTGTTTCGTCTTTTATACCGCCGCAAAACTCTAATATTTTAGCATAAGGCGTCCCTATTTTTACCAAAAGGTTTTTAGGATTGTTTACGCCTAATCCGCTTACAGTAATGATACGCTCGTAAAGCGGCTTGTTATTAATACAAGCGTCAAATACGGCTTTGCATGTTGCTACGTTTTGAACTACAACACCGACGTCCATCGGCAAGCCTTTTGCAGGCACTTTTCGTCCGCATACAGCATAAATAAGCTGTTTTTCGCCGCCTTGCGGATATTTCTTTTTTAAAAGGATTGTTTCTATATCTTTATATTTTTGCAGCAAGTCGTATGCTTCAAGCTTATTTTCCTCTATGCCGACAATAATTTTACTTACGTTTAGGCTTTTGGCAATAAGTTTTGCGCCCGCAATAAAATCATCGGTAGCTTCTATCATCAACCTGTAATCGCTGTTTAAGTACGTTTTGTTTTTGCAGCAATTTTCGGA
>CALGIK010000313.1 GCA_937915515.1 uncultured Clostridia bacterium | reverse complement strand
AGGACAAACTTGACGCACTTCCTCTCATAAAACGCTTTTATCAATTAGGATTTAATCTTGAAGCTACCAAAGGCACAGCCGAATTTTTAAAGTCTCACGGTATCAAGACACGTGCTAAGCGCAAACTTAGCGAAGGCAGTGAGGAGATTTTAGAAAGTATTCGTAAAGGCCACGTCACTTACGTGATAAATACCAGCGATATAGATAAGGAGAACAACAGCAAAGACGGTTACGAAATACGCCGTTGCGCCGTCGAAAACAACGTGACGCTCTTTAGCAGTTTAGATACGGTAAAAGCATTATTGGATGTTTTGGAGGAAGTAACTTTCGGTATTTCCACTATTGACGCTGATTAATAAAAGGTTACTAAGAATAGAATAAATATGAAACAAGCATTATTAAAAATCAAATCAACTGTGCCCTTAACTAATGACGTTTTTAAAACTGTTTTAGAAGGCGACGTAGGCACACTAAAAGCGGGACAGTTTATCGACATAAAACTCAAAGGTTTTACCTTAAGACGACCCATTTCTGTTTGCGATTTTGATGACAACAGTATCACAATTGTTTATAAAACGGTGGGAGAAGGTACGCTTGCTTTAAGCAGTCTGCCAAAAGGAAAAATCTTAGACGTTTTAACGGAGTTAGGTAACGGCTACGTTATTACAAAAATACCCAAAAATGCTCAAGTTGTGCTTGTAGGAGGCGGATTGGGAGTGCCGCCATTATACGGTTTAGCTAAAAACCTAAAAAAACAAAACATAAATTTTGATATGGTTTTAGGTTTTAACAGTGACAAGGAAATAATACTTTACAACGAATTTTTAAACTTAGGCGTAAACACTGTTGTTACGACGGCGGACGGCAGCTGCGGAGTAAAAGGTTTTGTTACTCAAGCTGACCTAAAAAACAAGTATGTATTTGCATGCGGCCCTGTGCCAATGTTAAAAGCAGTGTATGAGGTATGCGCCGACGGACAATTTAGTTTTGAAACAAGGATGGCTTGCGGTTTTGGCGTTTGTCAGGGGTGCACAATACAAACAACACAGGGTTTTTTAAGAGTTTGCGCCGACGGTCCCGTATTTACTAAGGAGCAAATAGTATGGTAGATTTGTCAACTAATCTCAGCGGCTTAATACTAACAAATCCGATAATCGCCGCAAGCGGTACTTTTGGTTTTGGTAAGGAATTTGCCTCTTTTTACGATGTAAATATATTGGGCAGTTTTTGTACTAAAGGTATGACGTATTTGCCCCGTTTAGGCAACCCTCAGCCGCGCATAGCCGAATGCAAGGCAGGCATGTTGAACAGTATAGGTTTGACAAATAACGGAGCGGAGCATATTGCCCGACACGAATTTTTAGAAATTAAAAATTACTTTAAAAAACCCGTGATTGCAAACGTATGCGGCTTTACTAAGGAGGAATATATAACAAACGCTAAATTAGCCGATGAAAGCCCCACTGTGGGACTTATTGAGTTAAACGTGAGCTGTCCTAACGTAAAGCAAGGCGGCATAGGTTTTGGGACGCAAACAAATATCCTTTTTGACCTCGTTAAAGCTGTAAAAAATGCCGTCAAAAAGCCTGTTTATGTAAAACTGACTCCAAATGTAACAGATATAAAGCCCTTAGCTTTATCTTGCGAGGATGCGGGAGCAGACGGCTTATGCTTAATCAATACACTTTTGGGCGCACGCATTGATATAAAAACACGCAAGTTTATTTTGGCAAACAAATACGGAGGTTACAGCGGACAAGGGATTTTTCCTGTGGCTGTACGAATGGTAAACGAAGCGTTTAACTGCGTTAAAATCCCAATAATAGGTTTGGGGGGTATTTCAAGCGCTGCCGACACCTTAGAAATGATGATGGCGGGAGCAAGAGCAGTGCAAATTGGTACGGCAAATATTATCGACCCCTTTGCCTGCAAAAAAATTGTTGAGGAATTGCCGATTTTGTGTCAAAAATTAGGCATAAACAAAATCAGTGAGATAATCGGTATCGCTAAATAAGGAGAAAATATGGGAAAAGATGTAATAATAGCGTTGGATTTTGATAATGCGGCGGAAGTAGAGGCATTTTTAGCTAAATTTAAAAAGCCGCCTTTTGTCAAGGTTGGTATGGAACTCTTTTTTGCCGAAGGCAAAAGCATAATCACTCGCTTAAAAAAACATGGATGCAAGATTTTTTTAGATTTAAAATGTCACGACATACCCAATACAGTAAAAAAAGCAATGTCTATTATAAGCGATTTGGACGTGGACATAACCGACGTTCATGCCGCAGGTACAAGCAACATGATGCGTTTTGCTTTAGAAGGTTTGACAAAGGTCAACGGTGTGCGTAAAACTAAGCTTTTGGCTATAACGCAACTGACCAGTACCGATGAAGAGACTATGAATAAGGAACTTTTGATAGATAAACCACTTATAGATACTGTCCTTTCCTATGCTTTAAACGCTAAATATTGCGGACTAGAAGGCATTGTATGCAGTCCCTTTGAAGCGGCAAAAGTAAAAGAAGCTTGCGGTGATGGTTTTTTAACCGTTACGCCGGGTATACGTTTTGACGACAGCACCAAAGCTGACCAAAAACGTGTAGCCACGCCTTCGTTTGCTAAATTAAACGGCAGCGACTACATAGTTGTTGGCAGACCGATAACACAAGCAACCGACCCTGTCGCCGCCTACAATCGTTGTCTGTCAGAGTTTTTAACGTAATATGTAACTGAACAAATAGCTTAACGCATTAGTAAGAGAGAAAAAATGAAAGCAAATATATTTATCAAAATTAAAAAAAGAAGATTTAAACTTAGGAGAAAAAATGGAAGAAACGACAATAACAAGGTCAATAATAGCGCAGGATTTACTGCAAATAGGCGCGGTATTTTTGCGCCCCGACTGCCCCTTCGTTTGGGCAAGCGGCATACTCAGTCCCGTTTATTGCGACAACCGTCTAACCTTATCGGCACCTAATGTGCGAGACCATGTCGAAAACGGGTTGATGCAGCTGATACAAGAACATTTTCCTCAATGCGAAATTTTAATGGGAACAAGTACGGCGGGCATCGCTCATGCCGCCATTACGGCGCATTTAATGAAATTGCCTATGGGATATGTACGGTCAAGCGCAAAGGACCACGGCAAAAAAAACCAAATTGAAGGTAAGCTTATCGAAGGGCAAAAAACTGTAGTTGTGGAGGATTTGATTTCTACCGCAAAAAGCAGTATAGAAACTGTCGAAATTTTGCGTGAGAAAGGCGCCGACGTATTGGGAATAGTCAGCATTTTTACTTACGGAATGAAAGAAGGTATAAATAATTTAGAAAAATCAAAGGTAAAAAATTTCAGTTTGTGCGATTTTGATACCTTGATTGACGAAGCCGTTAAAAATAATTATATTTCGCATGACGATAAAGCCAAATTATTGGCTTTTAGAGACAACCCTTCGGACTTAAATTGGCAAAACAAATAGGAGAATTTATGCGCCACTTAATTGACGTTACAGATTTAACAATTGAGGAATTGGACTTTTTAATGGAAACGGCCATTGATATTGATGAACATAGCGAAAAATACGCCCACAAAATGGACGGCAAAATATTAGCGGCATTGTTTTTTGAACCCAGCACACGCACAAGGCTCAGCTTTGAAGCGGCTTTTATAAAATTGGGAGGCAATGTTATCGGTTTTGATAATTCTGTTGCAAGCAGTACAGCTAAAGGCGAAAGTTTAACTGATACGATAAAAACAGTATCCACTTATGCCGATATAATTGCGATGCGGCATTTTTTAGAAGGTGCTGCATTTGCTGGGGCGCTTAACAGCAATTGTCCTGTTATCAATGCGGGAGACGGCGGACATTGTCACCCTACACAGACTTTAGCCGACATTTTGACAATTAAGCGGGAAACAGGTAGACTTAATAATCTTACTATAGGGATATGCGGCGATTTAAAGTACGGCAGAGCGGTACACAGCTTGATTAATGCTTTGGCGCGTTACAAAAACAATAAGTTTATTTTAATCAGTCCTCCTGAGTTGAAACTATGTGATGCTTACGTTAAGCAAGTATTTGACGAAAACGGGATAAATTATGAATTTTGCCGTAGTATCGAAGAAAGCGTAAATAATCTTGATATTTTGTATATGACACGCATTCAGCGGGAGAGGTTTGATGATCTGTCTATGTACGAACGGCTTAAAAACAGCTTTGAGCTTAATTGTGATATGATAAAAAACGCCAAACCGACTATGCGTATATTGCACCCGTTGCCGCGGGTAACGGAAATAAATACCAATGTCGATAACGATCCCCGTGCCGCATATTTTAAACAAGTAAAAAACGGAATGCTTATGCGTATGGCGCTGATGCTTTTTTTGTTTAAACAAAGAGATATTAATAATGATTTTGATATTGCAGATACGTCAAAAAAGTGTATTAATCCTAAGTGTGTTGTCAACGCCGAACGAAGCGTAAAAAATTATCAAAAAGATATCAACGGCAAAGAAGCTTGCGCCTATTGCGAAAAAGAGTTTAATTAGGATATTTTTATATTAAAAAATTATATTTAAAAATACATAAGCTAAAAGCGGCGAGTTTCGCCGCTTTTAGCTTTAATGGAATAGATAGAATGAAATTTACAAGTTTTAAATAATTACGATTAAGCAAATTCGTATTTAGCAGGCAAGAGTGCCGGCGCTACCATAACGTACGATTGAGTGTCCAAAAAATCTAAACTCATTTTGAATACCATATCTTGATCGATTGTGCCGACAAAGACAAACCAGATGTAATAGGTTGTGCCCGATTCAAATTGATAGTAAGAACTTGATGTTTCCATGTCATATATTTCTGCTATGGTCTGCCGTGAAAGGTATTTAAGTACCATAGGAGTTTTGTTTATTACATCCATTCCTAACCTGTCAAAGTAGAAAGCATCGCACAAAATCGTGTTTTCCATAAACTTCTGGTAACCAGTCAATTTTGCAAGACAGTTTTTCGTCGCTGTATATTTAAACCAAACACCGTTGCGGCCATGAGGAACGGACACATTGATTGTTTCGCCTTCTAATAATTCGTAAGCCCAAATATCCTTTTGTCCGTTTTGAATTTCGTCTTGACTCCATTTTGCATAAAGAGTTACAGAATCGTTAGCTTGATAGATATATGGATAAACGATCTCCTCTCCCCAGCCTTCAGTCTCGTTTTTTGTAAACCAGCCTATCAGATACTCTCCTTCCTTAATTGACGAAGGCATATCGTTAAGAGCATAGGAATTTAAAGATTGCACTGCGCTGCCTCCGTTTGTCTCAAAGTTGTATGTAACTGTCGGAAGGTTTTTAAATCCCGATATGTTTTCGGGTCTGTGTCTATACCACTCAGTATAATAATCGGCAAGATAAATTTCGGGGACTGTAAAGGTCATGCCGCCGAATAGTCCGACAGAGTCTAAATATTCTTGATATTCCTCATTTAAGTTTTGTTGATAACCGGTAAAAATATGATTTAAGTTTACGTATTGCAACCATTCATCCAAAACAGTATCGAGAGGAGTATCAATGAGCTTGGGAGCGGGTCCGATAAAGGTTATGTTTTCCATAAGTGAGCAGCCGTAAAAAGCCATATTGTGGATTTCCTGCAGATTTTCATTCATTATTACTTCTTTTAATCCAAGGAATCCTGTCAATTCGCCGTCAACCCGGATATCTTTAAAGTTGCCGACAAAGGCTTCTTCCAAAATCACCCTCACATCGGTACCCATTGTTATTGTTTCTAAATAGTAGCAGCCATCAAAAGCACGTGAACCGATGATTTCTACACCCTCAGGCACGGTATACGACGTTGTTTCTCTGCCCGAAGGGTATCTGACTAAAGTTCTCTCATCTGCCGAAAATAAAATCCCGTCTTTGCTGCAATAATATTCTCCGCCTTCCTCTACGTTCAAGGATTTTATATTGTTAATAAAATCATTGCCGAATTTCTTAATCGTATTGGGGAAGGTTATACTTTCGATAGCCGTATTGTAAAATGCCCAGTTTTCAATTTCTTCCAATTGACTGTTTTGCGCAAAAATCACGTTTGCCAAAGAACCACAGCCGTTAAACGCCTGTAATTTAATGATTTTTACCAAATTACCTATATTGAGAGTGGCTAAATTAGGAGCAGCACAAAAATCTTGCGGTATTTCCGTCACTCCATCGGAAATAGTGAGAGTGATAAGGTTTCTTGGTTGAATTATCGATCTGGGTATAAGCTTTTTTACATTTGAGGGAATTGTATATTCGGTATTAGAAGCGTCCATACAATAGAATATAAGAGTATCCCCTTCTTCCGCCGTGCCTTTTTTTATTAATACGGTATTGTTTTCGCAATAATAGTAAGGATTTTCTCCTCTTATTTCTAACTTGTTCAAACCGTTGGAATGGTATATGCCCAAAATATCATCAAAAATCTGGTCAGAATTTGCGTAATTGTTGTCAAAAGCACGCTCGTGTATGTATTCTATTGTTTGGGGCAAAGAAATTTCCGTTAAGAAATAACAGGTACTGAAAGTTTCAACCCCCAAATACTCTAAGCCCGACGGGAAGTAGATCGAACTGACAGCGCTTCCTGTTAATGCACCGACTTTTTTTGCGCCTTCTTCTATGGGTAAACCGTCATAAACAGTTATGTCGGTACCTATTTGTTTCACACTGCCGGTAACAGTAAAATTCTCAAGAAAAACGCAATTGTAAAAAGCGCCCGAACCGATTACAACATCCGTACCGAAAACAGTAACGGATTTCAGCCAATAATAACGATAGCAAATAGCGGGGAAAACTTCCTTTACCGTGTCTTTTATCACTAAGTCTTCAGTATCGTGAGCCACATACACCAGTTGACGCCCTTCGTCTCCGTAGAGAACCTTATCTGTTTTGTTCCATTTGTAGAAACCGTCTTCTGCCGTAATAAATTTGAAATTTCTGTAAATTTCTTGCTGCTCGCTTGATAAATAATTGTAATTATTTGCATCATACATAAGCGTTTCAAACGCCCACCAATGTATGTCATTTACGCTTTTGGGCAAATTGAAATATTCCACAAGTCCAATAAGCGAAAAAGCATCGGCTTCTATTGTTGTTAAACCTTCTTCAATATAGATATTTTTTAAACTTTGGCAGAAGAAAAATGCTTCCGTCTTTATTACCTTATATGAAGAAGGTATATAAATACTTTCCAGCATCGTAGCGCCCATAAATCCTTTAGGCGCTATTGCCGTCACGTCTAAACCGTTGTATTGAGTGGGTAATGCTATTTTGCCTTCCACCGCTTTGTTGAAAGCCGCGCCTTTAGCCGATACGCTATAGGAATTATAGTCGTCATTCATGGTAAACTCGAATAAATATGACGGAGAAGAAATATATTCGTATATTGCATGATAATCGATGTCTTTCGTCACATTTTCTAAAGAATTATCCCAATCCACTTGCTTAAAACAGAAATATGCGCTGGGCACAACAGAACTTTCGGGAGCTGCAACATCGCTGCCGTAAGGTATCTGCTTAGTATAAGCTTCCATCTCTATGTCTTCGTTGTCAAAGAAGCGCACCGTCACCATGCGGTATTGCCAAGTTGCTACAAGAGAGATATTTCCTGTTTTGGTTGCTTCTACTGTTTGACCTGCTTCGTAAACATTGTTTTCATATGCCCAACCCATAAACTCATAACCTGTCCTAACGGGTATCTCATCAGATACCGTAAACGTGCCGTCAACGTTAAAGATGGCTTGGTCGGGAGCTTGCGGCATAGTTTCATTTGGCTCAAGTGTATATCCCAAATCATATGTAACGGTGTAATTAATATTTATTAATTTTACATATAAAGTGGTGTCAACACTGATTTTATCTGTTTTAAAATCGAATTTTTTGGTTGAAAAATCATTTGAGGTATACCAACCTTCTACTTCTACACCCTTTGCTGTGGTTATTTTTGGTTCGATTACCTTGCCGTCTTTGTCGGCAGTCATCGAAACAATAAAATCATTTCCGTTTTTGAATGTAACTGTCTTTGTACTTGTACATCCTGTAAAACATAATACTGATAACGCTATCACCGATAGCAAAAATATTAACTTGCTGTATCGTTTCATTTTAAACCTCCTGCTGTATTTGATTGACAAACAATTGTCAACAATGATAGTATAAACTATAAAGTGACTTTAGAGTCAAGCAATTTTTAATATATTTTGTAATAAGGGTAAATTTAGTGAAGAAAAACGATATGAATAGCCCGATAAAAGGGACAATAACCATTAAGCAGTTGGCAGATTTGGCACAACTACCTGTAAGCAAAGTAAGGTTTTGGGCGGATAACGGTTTTATCAGAAGAATTAAAAATTCAGAAAATGGATATTACCAGTATAATTTGTTGTCGCTCGGTGATTTAATTTATATAAAATCTTACAGAGATATCGGATTTACGTTTGAAAATATGCCTAATTCCAAAAACACAAAGAATAAGCTGCCAAAAATTTTTTCGGAATTGAAGTTGCGTATTACTAATCAAATATGTACTCTAAATAATTGTTTAAACAATATAAAAATGAAGGAGGACTTTTTCCATAAAGCCATTGCCTACGAAGGAAGTATAACGGAGGAAGACCCGCCTTTTGAAGCGTTTAACTTGTTAAGCATACAACATGTAGAGAATTTCAGCATTGATGACGCCGCTGCTTTTAATGTTATAGAGAATGAGGAAATACTGGTCTCTCATGTAGGCTATGTTTCAAATAAGCCCGATAAAGCAGCACTGTGGCATAAAAAGCAAAATGCAAAGTATTTTCACTACTTAGTAAACCATAAAGAAAATGACACTGTCGATGTGCGAAATCAATCTTTAGTGAGAATAGCAGAAATTGAAGAAAGAGGATTTTTAGTAACCTCTTTGATATCTAAATTTTTGATAGCCTTTTTTAGCGACGAAAAAGACCCTAATAATTTATGCAATTATTTTGGTATCTGGGCAGAGGCATATCCAAAATAGATTATTATCATGCTCATTTATAGCTAAAGCTTTTTGACCGACTCAGTCAGTGCTTTATTTTTATACAAAAAACTTCCCACCCTAGGTAGGAAGTTTTTTGTACACTGCTTATTTATAAATCTGTAATTATTAATTTGTTACGGCATTAAAACGATTTCAAACTTAACTTCGATTTCATAGGGGAAACCATTAAATTCTGGAAAATGATTTGTTAATACATCGCTGAAGTCTACACTTACATATTTAACAAAATCTGCCGGCATATCTTTTTTGTATATTGGAATTTGAAACCAATTATTATTCCAACCTGTTACATAAAGCCTTAAGAAGCAAATGGAATATTCTTCTGTATCAAGTATTAATGTTTCCTTAAAATATGCTATATTGCTATATAATGTTATCGTAATCAGCTGATCGATAGGCAATTCGTAAGCAAACAATACGCTGGTACCATCTTTGCGTTGGGTCGTTTCCCATCTTGCATAATAAGTTTGCGTAGTATTAATATCTAATTCACAAGGTACGCTTATCTCTTGCTGCCAAGTACCTTCGTCCTTAAACCAGCCGTTGAAGTACATTGTCTCTTCGCCTTCCCAAATAGGTATAGGATAATCTAATAACGTAATTGCTTTTACGGTTTCAGATACACCTTGACTGATAAAGACGTATTTTGTTACGTACTCATCGGGATAATCGTTTACGTCAATACATTCGCCGATACCGTTTGTGTTATCGTTCAGCCATTGTCTGTATGTACTATGAGCAGTAAAAGGTACTTTTACCCTTAAAGCAATGAGGTCTTGAATCAGAAATACTGTCGGAACTCCCGTTTCTTCAGTATCGGTAATTGTAAAGGGTTGCTCAGCTTTAAACTCGATATACTTGAATTTGTAACATATCTCGAATGCTACAACGTCAACAGATTCTATTGTAATGGGAAAAATAATTTCCTCAATATTACTCTTTAAGAAAGCATATGGCTTTATTTGTTTTAATCCTTCATTTAATTCAACTCTTTTTAATTTTAAAACTCCTGAAAAAGCACCGTCAAGAATAGTTTCGACAGTTGAAGGAGATAAAAACAGTAGATCTTCTTTTGCAGCTGGATATGTATGTATTTCTGTCTTACCTGAATTATATAAAACGCCGTTTTCAGCTTCATAACACTCATTTCCTTCTGCCACTGTTATTTCGGTTATAGTGTCGCAAGCGAAAGCAGTCCTTCCTATTATTGTTACTGAAGCAGGTATTTCAATAGTCAATAACCTTGTAGCGAAAAATGCAGAATCCGGGATTTCAGTGATAAGGCAATTCTCAGCAAAGGTTACTTCTCTAAGTTTGCTTCTGCCAAAAACAGTACTCAAATTAGTCATAAAAGCCCCTCTGCTTGCGTCGCCCTTACCCAACGTTTCAACGCTTTCGGGAATTTCTATTGAAATAAGATTACTGCCCTCAAACAAACCTCCGGGTAATTCTTTAACACCTTGAGGTATAACAATTGATTCAATATTTGCATTTTCGAATGCATACTCTCTAAACTCGCGTACTGTTGCAGGCACATCAAAATGGATACGCTCTTGTTTTGGAGCATAATAAATAAAAATGTCGCCGTGTGTAGTTTCATTAATCATGATTTCGCTGGCTTCTTTTTCGATAAGAGTATTGCCTTCGCAAACAAATTTACCGTTATTGCTGACCGTGGCTGTACCGGGGAATTTAAGTACTGCTAAATTAGGTAAATCTACAAAACATTCTTCTCCAATAAATTGAATAGTAGTATCAATAATAATGCTGGTTATAGGACAATTGGTAAAGGTGCCAAAACCTATATATTCGATACCTTTCAAATTTATTGATTGCAAGCTCCTGCAAAAAGCAAAAACTGGAAAGTCCTGCATGTAATCGCCCTCTACATTTGCATAATCGTCTCCATCAACAAGTTTTTTAATTGTACCTCTGATATCTACCGTAGTCATATTAACGCAATATGCGAAAGCACCGGCACCGATTTCTTGAATATTGCCTTTAATGGTAACTGTTTCTAAGTATTCACTGCTGTATAAAAGACGTTGATTTATATAAGTAACGCTTTCCTCTACTACTAAATCTGTTATGCGGGAATAAACAAACAATAATTGAGTTTTATCCTTATTGTATAGATATGCATCGTCTGAGCTGAAAAATTGATTGTCTTCTGCTACATCGAATTTTTCTATATTGCTTAAGAGAAAAGCATCATTATGAATAAACTTAATGCCTCTGCCAAAACTCAATTTTTTTAATGTGCAACTGGTAAAGGCTCCTTCTCCCAATTCTTCATAGCTGTCAGGTATAAATAAACTGATATCATAATAAGTATCCTCAAATACGTTCATGCCAAGCCCTTCTATGGGTTGAGCAAAACCTATAACATCTTTACCTTCATATGTTTCGGGAAAAGCCCAGAGTCCGTCTTGATTGAAACGTTTTCCTCTGAACGGTAAGATTTCATCAGGAGCCATCTTTAATTTGTATGCAACAATTTGGTCGTCTTCTATAACCGGTACAAACTCAAACCAGCTATAGTCAGCATGTTGGTATTCGTATTCAGCGTAAACATCAAGATCTGATATGATACTTGTTAAATCTTTATCCCAGCCCGTATTAATATAGCATTGGGGATAAGTATGTGGAGCTAGTACATCACCTGATACCTCAGAACCGTAAGGTACATTTTTTGTTCCTACTAAAAGTCCTACGTCGTCATAAAACCTTACGGTAAACATTTTTGTAGTCCAGGTTGCCGTCAAAGTGATATTTCCGCTGACCTCTACTTCGTAGGTCTCTCCCGGCTGATATGTGTCACTTCCGTCGGTCCATCCTAAAAATTCATAGCCTACTCTGTTTGGCGCATCGGCTACTTCAAACGAATCATCTAAGTTTACCGTGTTTTGAGTCGGCGCAGAGGGCATATCTTCACCGTGTTCGGGCTCGGTATAGCCCAAATTGTATGTTATGCTAAAATTGTAACTGACTAACTTAGCATAAAGAGTAGTATCAGCTTCAACCTTGTCTGTCTCAAACTTAAATTCGACAGTACGGTTAACGTCGGTGTACCAGCCTGCTATGTATTTTCCGTCCGGAACCTCAACATTAACATTTGGCTCGTATACCTTGCCTTCCTTATCTGCTGAAAGTGTCATGACTTCTTTCTCGCCTAAAACAAAGGTAACAACCTTAGCTTTAACGCATCCGACAAAACACATTGTTACCGCCGCTATAACAAATAGCAGCATAATCAGCTTGCTTAATCGTTTCATATTGATCCTCCTTATTATCAATTATATTGACAGTGTGTTATTATAGTGATATTATATATTTGGGTGATGTTACCGAGTCAAGCGTTTTGGTGATGTTTATAGGAGAAATATGGAAAATAATTACGATTATTCGTTAAAACCAAAAATGAGCATTAGACATCTTGCAAGATTAACTGCCGTTCCTTATGAAACTTTACGATATTGGGCAAAAAAAGGATATATACGGCATTCTAAAAATGCCTCTAACGGCTATTATGAGTATGATATTGACTCATATTCCGACGTAACCATAATAAAAATGCTTCGCCATATAGGATTTTCTTTCAAGATGATTGTGGAATATTTAGAAGGAGAAGAGGATATCTTTGATAAATTGTTTTTCGAAGCCAAGAAGCGCATTTATTATCAGATGGAACAATTGCAGAAGAGCTTAAAAAATATCGAGTTTCAGGAAAAATCACTAAATCGAACTAAGGATTATTCTCAAGAAATAACCCTAAATAATCCACCCTTCGATAAAATTTTTAAATTGAATTCTGTCGATTTGACAAAAAACATATTGACAAAACCATGGAACAGCATTTCTTTTTATAACGTTAAAGAGAATACAGTAGGTCCCTTAGAATATGCATGCATTGTTGAAAATATAGCAAAAAAGGGAAAAGTATTATGGACTAAAAACGCTAACGCAAAATATTTTCATTTTATGGTAGTTGCAATCCAAAAACAAAAGAGCGCTACAGAGGTAATATCAGAAAACGTAAAAAAAATCGATGGCATGGGTTATAGTGTAGAATTTGTGCTGTTGAAATATGTTTTTACATTGAAACAGCCTATTAATGGTGAAAAAACCTATGTAAATTACTACGACGCTTGGGCGGAGGTATATCCAAAATGATATTAAATCAACATATACTATATAAGGCTGATTTCATAATATCTTTCTCGTTTATCTAACATAGTTTCAAATTATATTTTTGGTATTATTAATCTGATAAGCTATTATTAAACAAAGGAGCTGCCTCTATTGAGACAGCCCCTTTATTAATGCTAAGGAGGTTAACATTGAAGAAGATATTGTCACATAGGATAAAATACGGTCATTGTCAACATTAGAGTTACATCTGCAGGCAACCATAATAGATCTGAAAAATCAAGATAAGATACCCATATTTTGTTTTCGGGTATATCGGTAGGATACAAATCTTTATCTCCGAAGTAGCCTCCATTAATATACAAAGTAACCTTTACAAAATTATACTCTTGTCCTGGATCTATTAAGGTTTTAAAGTAAACCTTTGGTCTTTCGGCAGTCACATGTATAGTTATAGCCTCAGAGTTTACAGGTAAACTGAGAGCAAACCATTCTGCAGTGCCGTCTTCGCGGGGTGTCTCGCTCCATTTAGCGTAATAAGTAACAGAGGTGCCGAATGCGTTAACGGCGGGGATTACAATTTCTTCTAACCAGGTCCCTTCGTCCTTAAAATATCCGTTAAAATACATTGTACCTTCGCCTGTCCATTCCGGCGGAGAATATTTCAGCAATTTTTTAGCTTTTACGACAGTAGTTACGCCTTGACTTACAAAAAGATATCTCGTAACGTTTTCGTCGGCATAATTACTTGCATCAATTAAATCGCCGTAACCTTCCGCGTATTGTTCAATAAAGTCATAAAATACCTTGTATTTTGCCTCTGCTACCTTTATTGATAGGTCAAGAGGCTTGGCGACATTAAAGAGTGTTAAGCCTTCTTGCTCCTTAAGGTTAGTTACTGTAAAGGGTTGCTCCATATCAAAGGTTACATTTTTAAGGTACCAACTGGAATAAAATGAAGAAATATCAACTCTTTGTATAGTCGAAGAGAAATATACATCAGTAAATTCGGCATAGTCGAAAGCACTCGGACCTATATCTTCAAGTCCTTCGTTAGCAATAAACGTTTTAACATAAAGATTGAAGGAAAAGGAACCCTCATTAAGCTTTTTGAGCGTATCCGGTGCAACATACTCTATATCTTTTTTACTTGCGGGATAGCAAAGGATCTCTGTAATAGCTGTATTGTATAAAACACCGTCTAAAGAGCCGTAAACTTCGTTGCCTTCTTCTACTGAAATTGATTCAAGAATATCGTTTGTGATTGCATATTCCCCAATTTCTCTTACCGATGCGGGTATGCATATTGACGTAAATTTACAGGCAAAAAAAGTGCTTCTAGGAATAACTTCAATATGGCTACCGAGAGCAAAAGTTACTCCTTCCGACAAGTCGGAGCCCATAAATACAGGACTGCCGCTATAATTATATGAACTACCGCAACTTTCGTTTCCTACTCCCAAAGTCTCAACGCTAGCCGGTATAGTAATTGATTTCAACTTGCTGAACATAAAGAGACCGCCGGGTAACTCTTTTATGCCTTCGGGTATAATGATGGTTTCAAAACTGGCATTTTCAAAGGCATATTCGTAAAACTCTGTAACCGTATTAGGAACATCATAATGCAAACGCTCTTGTGCCGGTGCGTAAAGAATAAATACATCGCCTTTTGTCACGCCATCAGAAAGTAATATATCGCTCTCTCCTTTGGCTATGAGAGTGTTGTTTTGGCATAAATATTTACCGTCGTCGCTTAAAGTAGCGTCACCCTCAAACTTAAGTGTTTTTAGTTTAGGTATGTTCTCAAATGATTCGGGAGAAACATATTTCAGAGAAGTATCTAAAATGACAGACGAAAGTTCCCAACAACTTACAAAAGCACTAAAGCCTATATGTTCGGTGCCTTTCAAATTGATTGAACCTAATTTTAGACATCCATAAAATACGCCTTGCTTGCTGTAATCAAGATAACCGGTTGCAATATCGTGTCCGTCTTCAAGTATTTTTACACTGCCTTCAATAGTAACCTCTCGTAAATTATAGCAACTTGCAAAAGCTCCGGCTTCAATTTTTTCCACATCGCCTTTAATTGTTACTGTTTCAAGTTTATCAGAATTATTTAATAGATTGGCAGAAATTATTTTAACGTCATCATCTATAACTAAATTTATTTCTTCATAATCAGCATGAAGCAATACCGATTTATCTTTATTATACAGATTGCTGCCGTCACCGTAAAAATATTGGTTATCTTCATACACCTCCCAATTTTTGATTATATTATTATTAAAGGCATATTTGTCAATATGTTTTAAACCGCTTGTAATATAGATAGTATTAACGTGCCAACGTATCATAGTTTTAAAATCGATACTTTCGAATGTTTCAGGGAAAAATACGCTTATATCTAAGCTATAACCCCAATTGTAATCCATCCCTACATCTTCCCAAGCTTGCGCAAACCCAATAACAGGCTTATTTTCATGGTATGCAGGGAATGCCCATATTCCGTCCTCATCAAAGCGTTTAGTATCCCAACTCCATTCGGGTTCGGGGCGCTGCGGCATTTTAACTTTATAGGCAATAATCTCTTCACTATCGTTTAATACCGGCACAAATTCAAAATAGCTGTCATCAGCCGCGTATTCGTATAAAGCATGAACTTCCAAGTTTTGTGTGATATTTGTTAAACTTTTATCCCATCCGACATGGGTATAAACGATAGGATAAGTATGCGGAGCATCAGGCTCTATTATATCGGATCCGTAAGGTACCTCTTTTGTTATTGGCATCTCTCCTACGTCATCAAAAAATTTCACCGTGAACATCTTTGTTGTCCAGGTAGCTGTCAAGGTGATATTTCCAGTAACCTCTACCTCATATACATCTCCCGGCTGATAAATATCTGTGCCGTCTGTCCAGCCTAAAAAGTCATAGCCCACTCTATTAGGCACATCAGCAACTACAAACGTATCGTTTAAATTTACCGTGTTTTGAATAGGCGCAGAAGGCATATCTTCGCCGTGTTCGGGCGCTGTGTACCCTAAATTGTAAGTTACGCTAAAATCGTAGCTATTTAACTTAGCATAAAGTGTAGTATCCTTGCTTATTATATCTTTTTCAAAATCGAAAGGTATAGAGCAGTTTAAATCACTGCACCATCCTTCTATGTAATAACCGTCAGGAATCTCAACTTTAGGTTCTTTCATTTTACCGTCTTTATCGGCAATAACCTTAATTGTCTCTTTTCCGTTAACCATAAAAGTAGCGACTTTAGTATTAACGCAACCGACAAAGCATAAAACGAAAATCATAATAACAAATAGTAGTCCAAATAATTTGCTTAATCGTTTCATATAATTACCTCCTAATTTTCTTTTAATTGACATTTTGAGTCTTTGGTGTTATTATAAACTTAGGTCATATGACCAGGTCAAGTGATTTTTTTATTTTTTTGAGGTAAGTTATGAAAAAAAAAGATTTGCCTGATTCAGCGGGATTAACGATGCATATAAAACAGCTTTCTAAGCTGACGGATGTACCTTATGAGACATTGAGACACTGGACAAAGGACGGCTATATTCGCCGTGTGAAGAATTCTGACAGCGGTTATTACGAATACGATATCAGTTCTTCTTTTTGCGATGTTATATTGATAAAAACGCTGCGTAATATCGGATTTTCTTTTGAAATGATTGAAAAGTATTTTCAATGGAAACCAAATATTATTACTCGGATGCATGAACTATCCGAGGAACGTATTTTTAAACAAATTGAACAACTTAACAAAAGCTTAGAGCAGATTAAACTTTTAAAAGGCTTATATAAACAAGCAAGCGAATATAGCGAAGAAATTATCGAGAAAGAACCTCCTTTTTCAGCAATATATAAGTTTGACATTAAAAATCCCAACATCAGATTAAGAGACCCTTGGGATTGCATCTCTTTATTTAGTGTAGAAAATTATGAGCTAAATGTAATAGACTATGCGTATGTCGCTCATGAAAAGTCGGAAAAAGTTAAATTACTATGGAGAAAAAAAGCAGAAGCAACTTATCTGAATTTTATGCTGTCAAACAACAGCGTAACACATGATTACCAAGACCGCATTTTAAAAGCACTAAAAACCATAAGAGAAATGGGATTAGAACCCAAATATCTTTTTTTGAAATATGTTTTTACTCTCAATAAACCTGATACCGAAAAGGAAACCTATATTAACTATTTTGACACCTGGGTAGAGGCGTATCCTATAAAAGAATAAATCTTTAACGATAAGGCCTATTACACTCTCTTTTTGAGTATCGTGCAGAAATCTAATATTTATTGCCACTTTGTTAATCTTTGACGTTTTGTAATGAAGCTATTATTATATGTAATGTAAGAATATTTCCTGCATTTAATTAATATTTTTCTGCCAATATCGCTTCTGATATATATCAATTTTACATTAATCAAGCTTTTTATTAAATGTTTCTTAAAAATCTGAACTCTCTGATCATTTTGACCGAAAACATCAGGACATGCAAATGACCAGTTAAAAATAGGTTTGCCAAAAACATTTGTTTTTAATATAACATATCTTGGATTGTTTATTGGAGAGAGCAGTTGCGTAATTGCATCGTTAAAAACATTTTGCTCATAACGATTTGCGTTGGATAAAGAAATATTTGTAAAAATTCCATATGTGTCAGCTTCTATGTGTACATTAGCATTTTCATTTATTATATTCATTTCTTGAAGTGCTCTTAAAATGCTCTTCCGATCTCCTTAAAAGATATACTCCTGCCAATATGACAAATATAGATAAAATCGATATGATAACATTAAACTCATAATAATGACCCATGATTGACCGTATCAAGGCATTGATTCCTGCCGACTCAATAATCAAGGCTAACATTAAAACAGCAACGTTATAAAAAGTGAATGTCGGAACCTTTAATTCCTTTGAGATACTATTTTCAATAGTCACCTTGCCCGATGAAGTAAGCGCATCTTTCCATGTTTTCTTAACAGATTCTCGATCTATAGACTTATCAAGCATTTTTTTGTTGATTGCTTGGATATTTTTCTCATTGTATGGCGGCTCAATAAATGTAATTCGCTCAATACCGCTTTCGATTTCACCCGTAGAATAGTTTGGGCCAACAAAGCAATCAAACCTTCTTTTCAGCATTTCGTAATCTTCCGAATCAATATCGCCATTGTCTTCATAAATTCTTTCGTGCAGCTTTTTGAAAATATTTTCTTCATAAGCAGATTTTTTTTCGATAGTAACTAAATGCCAGATGTTTGCAGTTTTATTTATATCTTTTTTATATATCCTTATTGCTCTGCCTCTCATTTGATTTGAGAGCATAAAACTCCCTACAAAACTTGCCAAAATCAGAGAATTAATACAAGGCGAATCCCAGCCTTCGCCTAAAAGTGATTTTGTGCCTATCAACACCTGAATATAGCCGTCTTCAAAGATTTTGCTAATTATATTAACTTTCTCCTTGTTGTCTCCTTTAATGTTGTATACAGCGTAATCAGTATCGATAAGATTATTTACAGCAAAATCCTTTTCTGTTAAATGATAAATTTCCTTCAAAACAGGTTGTAATACTTGCGGTAAAATAATTAACGAGCCCGAAATGCACCCTAAACTAACACCTATATCGTTTTTCCTAATCTCCTCAAAAATAGATACTATACTGATTTGGTGAAACTTTGTACATTTACCGATATCATTAATTGTCTCTTTTTTAATATAATCCGTTAAAATAAGCATGCGTAAATTAGTATTTAAATTATTAAATTCACATTCAACAATTTTGTTTATGCTTGCCAATTTACCTACTGAAGATATTAACTTTGTTTTTAAGCTATCATTAAGATTAATAGATACTTTTTTTCTTTCAAATAGAGAGTATCTTTTTAAAATATTTATTAATTCTTTTTTCTCTTCCTCAATTGTAAGTAAATTATCTTCTATTAAAAACTGAAGAGCTGTCTCTGTAAAAGAGAGATTGCAGTTAGGAATTTGTTTATAATTTGTTAGTTTTTTAAAAATAGTCTTATCT
>CALGIK010000312.1 GCA_937915515.1 uncultured Clostridia bacterium | reverse complement strand
GATCTACACTCTTTCCCTACACGACGCTCTTCCGATCTATCATTCTGTTTCGCCACATGCTTTTAAAAGCCTGCTTGAATATATAGCTAATCTTCTTTGGGTTCATCGTCATATCCCCCTGCCTTGATGTCTTTTATAATAGTGCCATTTTTGAGCTCAATAACCCTTTTGCTGTAATGGTTGACTATTTCTCTGTCATGAGTTGCCATAATTACCGTAGTGCCTCGTTTATTTATTTCAGTCAAAATTTTCATAATTTCCTTTGATGTTTCGATATCTAAATTACCTGTAGGCTCGTCCGCAATTATTGTTTCAGGTTTATTAATAACAGCTCTTGCAATTGCCACACGCTGCTGCTCTCCCCCCGATAATTCGTCGGGATAATACTTTGCCTTATCGCTTAATCCGACCATGCTCAAAACCAAAGGGACTTCTCTTCTTATATTTTTTGACTGACAGCAAATCATTTCCATTGCAAAAGCAATATTTTCATATACGGTCATCTTGGGAAGAAGCCTGTAATCCTGAAAAACGAACCCTATATTGCGTCTGTATATTGAAACATTTCTTTTTCTGATTTTATTAATATCCTGATCGTTGTATGTAATAATACCGTCTGTAGGACTTATTTCCCTAAGCAGTAGCTTAATTAAGGTACTCTTGCCCGCACCGCTTTTCCCTACGATGAATATAAATTCACCCTTATCTATTTTTAAGTTAATATCTTTTACAGCCGTAAAAGTTTTCTTATATGTTTTTGTTACATTATTATACTCAATCACTGCTCCACCTCTTTGCATATTCTATTATACAACACAAAACGACAAAATTTCAACTATTATTATATTATTTTACTTTATTTTCGAATAAAATGAAATGTTTATTTTTAGTAATTATAAAAATATATGGTCTAAAGGGTTGTGGTCAGATTTGCCTTTCAGAACATTGAATCATTAATAATGAGTTGATTTTGTTAATGCAAATGTTATAATGCTGTTAGATTGTAACGATTATTAAACATTCTTATATAAGATGTAAGTTAATAAAATGTAAAAAAAGTTCTTGAAAATACATTAAATTAATGATTTAGGAGACAAAATTTATGTCAGCACAAACAAAGAATATGCCGAATTTAACGACTTGACAGTTACATAATGTAAGACTTTATAATAACGTTAAGGGAGTGAAAAATATTAATGGAAAATTTTTATGCAGATCAATATATATATAAGGTTGGAGAACTTGCTAAAATAGCCGGCGTTAATGTGCAAACGGTCCGCCGATATGATGAAAAAGGTATTCTATCCAGTAAACGTGATCCAAAAAGTGGTTATAGGTATTATAACGCATCGGACATTGGTATGATGATTAATGCTCGTAATTACCGTAAACACGGTGTATCATTAAATAAAGCAGCAGAACTTTTAAGTAGTGATACTAATCATAATTTAAAAATTTTGTATGAACAAAAGAAAACACAAGAAAATGAAATAAAAATACAACAGCTTAAGCTCCAAATGCTTAATGAGAAAATAAGTGCGATTCATAAGTCTGATTATTTTTTATCTCATTGTGAAATATCTGTAAGACCTCCAATGTACGTATGTTGGTGCAGGGAGTTTATGACAATTATGACAGAAAAGAAGAGAATGAAAGTGTTTTCCAGCTTTATTGATAAACAACCTTTTTCTAATACATGTAGTAAATTTTCCATAAAACATACTGATGATATAGAAAACCGAATCATTGCAATG
>CALGIK010000311.1 GCA_937915515.1 uncultured Clostridia bacterium | reverse complement strand
TAAACTAACTTTGAACAGAGGAGTTTATGCGGGAATTGCTTATTGACGTCGACCAGCCTGACGAATACATGCTAAACTATATACATGATAAAATCGCCGCACCCGTCAAAGCGACCGGAGGGCTTTTGGCTCTTACTAATAAAGGCGGCAGAACAAAACTCGGTATTGCGGTAAAGGACGAGTGCTTTAATCAAATCAACAAAGCTGTAAAGGGTGTCACCGCCGAAGTGCTGGCGATAGGTTACAAAAATAGGTATTTAAAAGAAAAAATAAAAATAGAGAGCGATTCGCTTTTAGGCAAAACGCTGATTAATACAATGTGCGTTTTTGACAGCAATTACGATACAAATTATATAAAACGTAAAATTAACGATTTAGACGTTTTGGCATTAGACGGTTGCTATAATTTTAGGCTAATCGACGTAAAAAAGAAATGGAATGAAGTAGTCGACCTATCAAATAATTACAGCGGTTTTTTGTCAGAACGCAGCGTATTATATGAATTTCTTTCTTTTTTACTTGATGCCATACCGTGTTTATCGGATACGGTTACCGTTGTACTTGACTCGGAAAAAAAGAGTTTTGAAATGTTTAACGTCAAAGAAAAGCTTATGCTAAAATTTAGTACTTTCCCGGACAATTACGATGTCAGAGAGCAAATCTTGTTTAATCTCGTTTGCTTCAATCCAAATCTGGTCAGGTTTTGCGGCGATATGGAAGGTCTTGGCGTAGAGTTTTGCGAGATAATCAACGAGTTGTTTAATGTTAAGGAATTTTTAGGTGTAAACGTTTGACAAAATATAATTTTGTGCTAAAATCAAAGCTACACAATTTAATAGCAGTCAGATAAGACACGCATATTTGTATACTTATTTTAGCGAGCGCGTTACGGTGGAAGTCGCGCATAAGCACAAATAATGTACCACTTGTCAGTAGTTGCCGATAGCAATTCGTAATTGCTGATTAGAGAGGTCGGAAATATTCCGACAAAAAAGGTGGAACCGCGGATTAGTTTATTCGTCCTTTGAAATTATTTTTCAAAGGTTTTTTTTATACGGAGGATTTATATGATAAATATTTACTTGTTAGACGGCAGTGTTAAACAGTATCAAAGCGGCATTTTGGCTAAGGACGTCATTGCCGACATAAGCGAAGGGCTTTTGCGTAACGCAATAGCTGTCAGTATAAACGGCGAAATATGTGACTTAAATACCGTCATTGACAATGATTGTACTTTAAAAGCACTGACTTTTAAGGATGAGGAAGGTAAAAATATATACCGTCATACTTCAAGTCACATTTTAGCACAGGCGGTAAAAACAATTTATCCGACCGCAAAACTTGCCATAGGCCCTTATGTAAAAAACGGTTTTTATTATGATATTGATTTTAAAACCCCTATAACTCAAGATGATCTACTGCTTATCGAAGCTGAAATGCAGCGTATTATAAAAGCCGATTTTCCCATAACACGCAAAACAATCGACATTACACAAGCAAAAAAACTTTTTAATGAAGAGCCGTATAATCTTCAATTACTCGAAGGTATAACCGACAGTACCGTAAGCGTATATTATCAGGGCAATTTTTTTGATTTGTGCAGAGGTCCTCATTTGACTTCTACCGGCAAAATTAAAGCCTTCAAACTGACTCAGCTTGCAGGGGCGTATTGGCGTGGAGATCGGAAGAGCACACGTCTGAACTCCAGTCACATTCCTTTATCTCGTAT
>CALGIK010000310.1 GCA_937915515.1 uncultured Clostridia bacterium | reverse complement strand
AATAAAGGTTTTGAGCAGCTTGATATTCATCTTTACCTAACGAAATAACGTTTATGCCGTTAAAATCAATATTTTGATCATTAACTGTCAGAATAGCGGGCTTATAACCTTCCTTAGTTTTGCTCTCGTAAAAAGAAATTATTTTTTCCTTTTGCCCGTCAAGGTTAAGTACGCAAGGGCAAGAAGGAGCATAATGACGGTAACGTGTGCCGGGGCTGTTTACCTTGCGAGTGGTGTCGGTCAGTATATCAACTTTTTTGCCGATAACGTCTTCGATCATACTTTTGGTAACAATGCCCGGTCTTAAGATAACAGGCGTTTCCTCCGTGCAATCGACAACAGTGGATTCGATACCTACCTTGCATTTTTTGCCCTTTAATATAAGGGGTATACGTCCCTTTAAGTCAAAAAAAACTTCCTCCGCCGTTGTGGGGCTTGGCCGTCCGCTGGTATTTGCCGAAGGAGCAGCTATGGGGACGCCGCAAGCGGATATAAACTTACGGGCTTCTTTGCTTTTTGGTAAACGCACCGCTACGGTAGAAAGACCTGCGGTGACGCAATCGGGTATATTTGATTGTTTGTTAAGCACAACGGTAATACTGCCAGGCATAAAAGCGTCAATAATCTTTAATGCGATTGAATTTACATCTTTTGCGATCAAATTAATCATTGATTTTTCGGCAATGTGAACTATTAAAGGGTTGTCGGCGGGACGTCCTTTTGCTTCAAAAATTTTTAAAACGGCTTGTCTATCAAAAGCGTTTGCGCCTAAGCCGTACACCGTCTCCGTCGGAAAAGCAACTAAATCCCCTTTTAAAATCAGCTTGCGAGCTAATTTTAAATTAAAAAAATTTATGCGCTTAACTTCTGTCTCCATTTTGATAATTTTAGCAAATTAAACAGATTGTGTCAACCGTAAAACTGTCGTTAGAACAAGACTTTTTAAAAATTTTAGCAGAATTTTAAGGTAAAACATTTGACATATATTTAGTAAAATGATAACATACATATGCTCTCAAAAAGGGCAAGCTAAATATATATTCCTCCTTAGCTCAGCGGCAGAGCATCCGGCTGTTAACCGGAGGGTCGTCCGTTCAAACCGGACAGGGGGAGCCAAAAAATCCGTCTAAATTCAGACGGATTTTGTTTTTGTTTTATTGTTTAAGTCTTTCTCTTTTTGTTTGGTATTTTGTTGTTTTATGAAATTTATCTTGTGCTCTTTTTAAATCTTCTGTTTTACTATTATTTTTTCTTCTATTTCAATCGGCAGAAAAATAATATTTTTGAATGTAATCTGCGCAAGGAATGCTGCGTTTATCCATATCCGTAAGTGTTTCCTTTCGATTGTAGGGTACCGTTACGCGTTCTATATTGTATGACTTGTCTTCGTATACGGTAAATACGATGCCTCGGGCAAACTCCCCTTTGTGACAACCCACGCTGCCTACGTCGCAATATACCTTTTTGCCCTTTAAATCGATAGGACTGTGTTTATGTCCAAAAAAGATAATATCTGCGTCAATAGCCTCAAACATTTTATCAAAAGATTCCGTTGTCGGGTCAGGGTCTATGGGCTGAAAAACGGCTTTCTTGTTCTTTTTTAAATCAATTTCGCGGGCGAAACCGTAGTGCAAAAATGCCGCCTTTAAACCAAAAAAATCCTCTATGACAAGTTTAGGAAACTTACTCACCGCCTGCTTGTATTTTTCGCCGAGTAAATCAAAAACAAAACGTTTATGCTCCTTTGACACATGCGACAACTCAGGCGGAATTGTGTTGTCGTTAAGATAATCGTTGTCGTGATTGCCTAAAATACAGACAATGTCTTTGTCATAAATAAGCCTTTCCATACATTCAACAGGGCGGGGTCCCATACTGACAATATCGCCTAAATGATAAATTTTATTTATGCCCTGCTGTTTAAAATAATCTAAAATGGCTGTCAATGCAAGGTAATTGCCGTGTGTGTCGGTAAAAATACCCACTGTTTTGCTTTTCATTTTTTTCCTTATTATATGTATCTAATCGTAATTCTCTTTTTCTTCGAGCTTTTTGGTGCTTTATTGCTTTGATACAAAAGGAGCAACTGATTTTTGCACCTTAAGCTCTAAAGCTAAATCTCCTTCTTTTATTAAACCAATTTTACGGAACAATAAACCAAAGACCCAAGTCAAAAGAGCGGGCAAAACAAACAGCAATAAGACAACACCCAGTATCATTTGCCATTGCGGTATATCGGTAGAATTTGCAATAGTTTGAATAACTCCCACCAGTCCGCTTGTACCCATTCCGCCGCCTGCGGCGTCACACTTGATTTTGAAAACACAGGTTGCCAAAGGTCCTAAAATTGCCGAAGCAATAGTGGGCGGCAAAAGCAAATAACCGTTTTTCATAACGTTGGGAATTTGCAGCATGCTTGTACCCAGCCCCTGCGCAATAAAGCCGCTAAAACCGTTTTCCTTATAACTCATAGCCGCAAAACCTATCATGTGACATGCGCAGCCTACTACAGCCGCACCTCCCGCAAGCAGCATCGCATCTATTAACATCACATCTACGTTTGCGTCGCCATTGAGAACAGGAGTAGCAATCGCTGCCCAAATTGCCGCACTGCTTGTGGGCATTGTCAAAAGGATACCCATAATTACGCTTATCACAACTCCCATTATAAAAGGACTCCAATTGGTTGCAACAGCGATTGCGTTGCCCAACTGCTCAATAAGCCAGTTTACAGGCGGACAAAGCGTTGTAGCTATAATAGCGCTCAAAACCAAAGCCGTAAGCGGCACAAGCAAGATGTCAAGTTTTGTTTTGCCGCTAAAAAGCGTACAAATTTCCACTACGATAAGAGCGCAGACATATGCACCTATGGGATTGCCTATCTCTAAACCTATATCAAAACTTTCCCATACCCAGCCCTTCGCATTTGCGCCAATAAATCCTGCTACGGCACAACTGAATATTGTCAGTTTGTCACATTTTAAGCTGTAGGCTATGCCGACGCCTATTCCTGCGCCCATAAGCATTTTGGCAACAAAACCTACCTTGGTGATGAGGTTGCCTATATTGTTGTTGCCTACAAGCGTACCTATTTGCGAAAAAATAGTGCCGGCAATCAGAGTTGCAAAAAGCCCCATTGCCATGCCGCCGAATGCGTCTATAAACCACCTTTTGCATAAGCGGCTGAAAGTGTTTTTCGGTTTAATTTGTAAAGCTTTTTCCATAACTATATTTTTAGCATTTGCCGTAAAGTTTTTGTTATTTCGACAAACGTCTCCTCCTCAAAGGGGCTTTTTAAGCCTACCTCATTAATAATATCCAAAAAGGGTTTTGTGCCGCCTAATTTTACAAATTGAATATATGTTTTAAACGCACCTTGGTAATCCTCCT
>CALGIK010000309.1 GCA_937915515.1 uncultured Clostridia bacterium | reverse complement strand
GGCTAATTTTTCGATTAGTTGCACAAATAAAAATAAATGCCGAAAATCTAAGTACAAAAACCCTTACCGCCAACATATACGCTAACCTTTATACCGTTAAAGAAGGAATAAAGGAATATATTACCGAAACAATCAGCGAGGACGGCGAAAGCGTTACCCGCAACGTGACCTTTAATTTTTCGCTTGTATTAACGGGAATTTATCATAACGACAAAAACGAAATTGCCGACTACAATTTGTATGCTGCTTTACTTAATTATTATGATTTTAACGGTGACGGATACATAACTGTCGTTGAAGCCGCCGCTGATTGGAATAAGCTTAAGTTAAGTACTGTTGACTATCTTGAAACGGAATATTCTTATTTGGATTTAAGCTTTCAAGATATTTCCGGTTTAAAGGGGTTGGAATATTTTACATTTGTAAAGGGATTAAACCTAAATAACAATAAACTGATTGATATATCTCCTTTAGAAAATTTAAGGCAATTGGTCTATTTAAATTTATCCGACAACTTTTTGACAAATATAACCAGTTTAAGTTTTTCGGACAGCCTGCGTGTTTTGATATTGAAAAATAACAATATAACAAATATAGAACCTTTAAGATACTTAACAGGACTTGCGGCTGTTGACTTATACCAAAACAACATCGGTGATTTTGACCCTATAAGCGGTTTAAACAATCTGATTTTCCTTGACGTAAGATACAGCGGACGCACGACTATTACTGCCGACGTTAAATACTATTTTACCCTTGTTTATGTCAACAATAAAAATAATCATATTTTAGATACCTCATTTTCGATGAAGACGGATTATGTCGGTGGAGGAGATTTTTCGGCAACACAAACAGAAGAAGCGGCGGCTTTAGCTATGAGTAAGGTTTACGAAATAAATGAGTTGTATACGAGTCTTTTTACTCCCTCGGTAATAAATTATGATGGGAAGCTGTTTTATCTGTTATGGGGTATAAAAAACAATGACCGTATTGTTTTTAGCGATTTTAACGGTCTATATACGACGGGATGCACGATTAACAGCGGAATTGTCGAAGAAGCTATAACTTTGACATTAACGGTGACCGACAGCTTAGATATTAACAATCAAATATCTTTGCAGCGTACGTTTGACGTTATTCTTTTGCCTACTTTAGCAGAGGAAGCAACTCCCTATTTGCAACTGCCTATCAGTGTTGCTCAAGGCGAAGGTTTATCGGCAACTTTTACCGATAATATTTACGCTTATGTGGAAGCAAGAAAAGCTATCCCCGATATAGCTTTAAGAGATGCGCTTTTTGGCTATTTTAACACTACAACTGACCCGGACAGTGCCCCTGTAATTGTTTATTCGCAAGAGGGCATAACTCTAAGGGAAAAATATGTCTTGACTTATTCGGAAATGACAGATACGTCAAACTTAAATGCTGTATATGATTTTTCATACAAAAACATAGTAGATTTAAACGGACTAAATTTTTTTACAGCAGTTTTTAGCGGCACACAAAGTTTTAAACCTTTAATTGATTTAAGGGGTAATGAGCTAAACAATTTAAGCGCATTAAGCAAGATGAACGGAGTGACAAAGCTGTATTTAGGCGGACAGGAATATGACTTTACGCAACTATTGGGTACGGCTGTTGAAGACGAAGACGGAAAAATAATCGACTGGACAGGGGGGATTACAACACTTAATTTTTTGTCGGTTTACGAATGTTATAACTTAGACAGCGAAGAAGTTCAAAAAGCATTATATATGGTGTATAATGCTAATAAGAATGTTGACATATACCTAACGGACTCGTTTACAGTATGGAATCCTTACGAAAAACTGTATAAATACGCTCAAAACTGGAAGACGATCTACAGCGTTATGGAAGTGGGCGATTACAAATACTTTGATAATGATTATGTTAGCGTTAATTTTTACGGTTACCGTGATATTGATTTTTATGTTACGGACATAAAAATTGATAAAGCCTATTGGAATTCTAACTCTTCTTCAATAAATTACTTCGAAAACGGCGCTGTCGGCGGCACGGTCTTAGGTGTAAACTATTATACAAACTTTATTTATAGATATCTTGTAGGTTATGATTCGGCAGCGTTTTTGACAATTACGGTTAGAGGAAACGACGGCAGAGGAAAGTTGACAGATGCATTCAGTTATGTCACGCAAATATCAGCACAGCTGCATAAAAAGCTTTACATCTGTGACTTGCCGTCAAGCAATACTTATGTACTAAAATACGGAAAAGCCTTAGATTATTTTGATTGTCAAACAACAAAAGCAGGTACTTTAAATAATTGCGTGGCGTTTAGCGACATTTTTACCGGCCGTTCGGTAAGTGCGCTTATGTTATACCAGATGTCACGCAATACAAGCGGAGGATTAAGGTATTTTACAGGTACAAACAGTCGGCTTGTCGATAATTACGCAGCCTTTGTAAGCGGCACATTAACCAATGCGTGGTATGCTTACTTTGATTCCACGACGGGCAATACCTATATAAGCAGCAAAATGCTTCTTGCCGTTAACAGTACAATTAGTGTGGACGGCAGTTATTTTGACAGGGGTTTTGCTTTAAGCGGACTTGATTTAACAGGCTGTTCTACCGTAAATATTCAACGTGATTGTAATATCGGCGACGGAAGCGCTTTGGTAAACGTAAAAAGCTTAATAATATATTATTCCTTTGTTGATTTGTCTGCTTTAACCGTTGATTTAGTTAACCTTACCTCTTTGGATATAGGCAGTACAAGAAACAATAAAGGCGTAATATTGTACCGTACTGACGAAGACGGAAATGCAGTGTATGCTTTTTCGCATATGCCTAATTTAAACACGTTAAGAATTTTAACGAGTAATTGCTATGATTGGGAAGGGTTAAAGGGATTTTTATATGAGCTTAACGGCAGTTTAAAAACGTCAACGCAGTTAGCATCAATGAATATTTACGAAAACAACAACGCTAATACCAACGCTAACGTGACCGACCCAGCTACATTAGCTATTATTGATCAGATATACAATTTATACGTAGCTTCTCATTCCGGCGAAACTCCCATTTATTTTGTCAAGGACAGTATAACAGTTTATTCCCCCGAAGGCACAGGCGTTTCCTTTGTTTACGGAGTAAGCGAACCGGGAGAGTATATCGATTTTTCGTCAAGAATATTCGATTTGTCGGCAAAGGTTAACAACGAAAATATTATAAAAACAAATAAACAAACAGATCGGAAGAGCGTCGTGT
>CALGIK010000308.1 GCA_937915515.1 uncultured Clostridia bacterium | reverse complement strand
AATGATACCTGTGCTACCTTTATGATGAACCGCATTGGGGGATTCTTTTTTGACTTTATGATTGTGGCGGGTATTGCCGCAATACGAATTGACGTGATAGTTAATTATTGGTTGATAATCATGATACTCGGTATTGTCGGCGCTGTCAGCACATATTTTTATGTTTGGCTGGTTAGCAAAAAGCTTTTCGGTCAGTATAGTGCCGAACAGTTTTTGGCTTTTTACGGCATGCTGACAGGTACGGCAAGCACAGGTATCATTTTACTTAGGGAAATTGACCATGAATTTAAAACGCCTGCGGCGGACAATTTGGTTTATCAGAATTTGCCTGCAATAGTATTGGGCTTTCCTATGATGTTTTTAGGTACTTATGTGTTTACTGGCGGACAGACCGCCGTTTATGTGACGTGGGGGGTGTGTTTTGCGCTGTTTTTAGTAATGCAGCTTATTTTGTTCAGAAAATACATTTTCCGCTTTAAAAAAAGCAAGGCTCTTGAACAGAACCCACAGGACGACGCCAACAATAATTAACTATAATTATCAATTTAAAGCAGATAATGTCTGCTTCTATTAATCAGAATAAATTGTTTATCGTAACGGCTATTAGCATAAATAGCCGTTTTGTTAACTGTTTTTTTACCTTTAATAACAACTGCGGCAAGAATGCAGCAGTTGTTATTAAAGGTATAGAAATGATTATTTATTAAGATATAAGATTAAAATGAGATATTTAACTGTCTATTACTTAACCCTGTAATTCCATATAGAATTGCATTTGACCCGGATTTAAAACTCCTAACTCTAATGTTATATAATACGTTACTCCCGCTTCAAAATAATTATCAAATTTCATGTTAGCAAATGATTCGACAGGTGCGGTATAAGCGGTTGCGCTGATATCGTAAATGCAGGAGTCTAACCACCCAACATTGTAATTGCCCGATTGAGTTGGCGTAAATGTGAAATAAAGCTTGCAGTCTTCTGTCAACTCAATAACCCTGTCAGGTTCTGTTGTAATAGTATAAGCCGAAGCAAAGCTTAGTCCATCCGCTAAAGGAGTATCGCTCCATTTTGCATATAAAGTCACAGTAATACTTTCTGTCTCATTAAAAAAAGGTGCATTTGCTTTGTTGCCCCATCCGTTAGCTTCGGTGTCTGTATACCAGCCGGCAAAATATTTTGTCCCTTCTCCCTGCCATGCAACCGAAGGCAAAACCTCTAATAAAACTGCAACTATATCTTTCACGGTGCTGCCGCCGTTAGATACAAATTTGAATGTAGTTGTAGACACGCCTTGAATATCTGTTAAATATCCCTGATAACCGTATTCGCTCATAGCTTTATAATAATCAACATATTTGTCTGGATTAACGTGAAATACTATGCCATCCATTTGCCCCATTCCTACGCCGGGTACAAAATATCCAAAGTGCCCTTCATCGTCAAAAACGGGAGGCGTATCACCTTCAAAGGTAATGTCCGTCAAGGTCTGCACGTTGTAAAACAACTGACCGCACAGTGTTGTCACAGTAGAAGGAATATTTACAGTTTTCAATGCTTTTGCTCCGCCGAACGCATTAAATCCGAATACTTCAAGTCCTTCGTTGCATATTAAATTTTCCAGATATTGATTAGTCTGAAAAGATTTTTCTCCGATTTCTTTAAGAGTATCGGGTGTGGTATAGCTAGTATCAAAGCTTGCGGTAGGATAGTTATATAGTAGAGTTTTTTCAATATCGAAAAGTACACCGTTTTCGGAACAGAAATAATCGTTTAATGGATCTACCGTAATACTCAATAATTTTTCACTCTTTAGCCAGGCTTGTTCGAGCGTAGTCATTGATTTTGGGATAAAGAAAGTTTCAACCGCTATTTCCCAAAATGCATTAACGCCTATACTCTCTAAATTGCTGTTTTCGCTTATCACTACTTCTTCAAGTGCTCGGCAGTAATTAAAAGGACCCATTTCACCGTAAAAAGAAGAATTTCCGTATACGATAGCTTCATCAGGATTATTTTCAATTTTACTTTCGATAGTTATAAGACTGTCGGGAAGAACTATCCTTTTTAGACTACTGGCTACGCTGAAACAGTAATACGGTATTTTTGTAATGCCTTCACAGAGGATAATTTCTTCAGTAACGCTCATACGTCTGAAAGCGAAAACCTCAAGTTCCGTTACGCCGTTGGGTACGGTAAAGCTTGTTAAATTGCTTTTTTGCGCATATACTATAAGCTTTTTGCCGTTTTCGTTATTTTCTATCAGGCAATTTTGCTCTATTGTATATTTTCCGTTTAAAGTTGTTGTTGCGCCCGTCATAGTAAGACTTGCAAAATTAGATTTAGAACTCTGCTCTATTGCCGCCTCACCTATAAATTCGACAGTATTAGGAATAGTCAAACTTATCAGTCCTTGGACATGCTGAAAAGCCGCTTTACCTATATGTTTTAAGCCGGTTTTAAAGTTTAGTTCCGTTAATGTACTACACCCTTCAAAAGCACTTACAATAGGCATTTCACCGCTTCCGCCGGTAAGACTTTCTATCTCTTCATCGCAGCCTGCTATTCTTTCTATCACGCCGTTTATAGTGACTGAAGTCAAATTTTCGCAATTCCAAAACAGCGAAGCAGTCAAATCACAATCTGTATCTATGGTAACGGTTGTTAATGCCATATTTGCGGCAAATACATCGGGATAAAGTTCGGTTACATTTTCAGCAACCGTAAATTCGGTAACATCCCTTCTTACCCAAACAAGAGCATTGTCAGTTGTATACATCGCGGTATCGTCATGCATTACAAAGTCTTCATTTTGCTCGTTTAAGATGATATGCAAAATCTGTATATTGCCACTTACATCGCTGATGTCAAAAACAAAATATCCTATCTGTTTTAAGGATGCAGGTAATATAAGCTCCGTCAAGCTTACGCAACGCTGAAATGCGCAATCGCTTATACTTTCCACACCTTCTGCTAAGATAACTTTGGATAATCCGAAATTATTAGCGAATGCATCACTTCCTATACGTTTTATGCTGCGGGGAATGTAAATTTCGCTGTAATTATAGCTTCTCCAGACTTCGCCCATAAAGCCTTCGTTGGCTATTTCTACAACAGGCAAATCGTTATAAAAGTTTGGCAAAGCTGTTTTTTGAGGGTAATTTTTTCTAAAATTACCGCTGATTATGTAGCCGTCTTCAGCTTCGTTTAATTCGAAATTAAATAAATCTTCGCTCGCAGGTACATACTCGTAAACGGCGTTATATACCCTGTCTTCGATTATATTTTTAAGACTGTCATCCCAGCCGTTTTGCGTAAAGCACCAATTATATGTATGAGGCGCATCGGGTGCTATGTAATCACTATTATATGGCACGGTATCCGAGTATAAAAAGCCAACATCATCATAGAAACTTACGGATACTTCCATATATTCCCATGTGGCTACTAACAATACGTTACTAGCTCCGCTTACCGTATATGTTGCACTTGGTAAATATGTGCCTGTTTCATCTGTCCAACCCATAAACACATATCCTTCCCTATCGGGCGGTGTTGCTGTGTTAAACGTACCGTTTAGATTAACACTTTCTTGCGTAGGAACAACGGGCATATTTTCAGCCACATAACCTAAATTGTACGTTACTGTATAATTAAGGCTGATAACCTTAGCATATAATATTGTGTTTTCCGTGACTGTACCAGTAGAAAAAACGAATTTTTCACTGTCGAAGGTATCATTAAAATACCAACCTTCGATTTCGACACCTTCTGCAGTCAGGATTTTAGGTTCGCATATTTTGCCCTCTTTGCTCGCCGTAACTGTCGCCATTGTCGTACCGTTAACACTAAAACTAACGATTGCCGCTTTTGAGCAGCCGACAAAACAAATCACCGCAACACTGATAGCAAAAATCAGAATCAAAAATTTGCTTAGTTTTTTCATATTTTCTCCTTTTTATGCTAATATCGATTAATACGCTATCTGCAATTATTAGCTGATACCATTGAGTACGCTATTTAATTGTGTCATTCGTAAAATTACGATAATCGCATTCCTAAGGGCATTATACGCTTTTGACTATTCAAAGTCAATTAATTTTTCAAAATTATTTCAGTTAAATTTTACTTATTTATTTGACGGATTTGGTTATTTAGTGCAAAATACTTATGTAATGATAAAAAGGTGGTATTAATGGAAAATTTTATCTTATCAGAAGAACAAGAAAAAGCACGTAGAGCAGCACAGGAAAGTCAAACGGTAGAAATAAATAAAGCTATTGATAAAGTGATATTACCTCTACAGGCTAATATTTTTTTAGAAATTGCAAAGAATGAAGATAAAGATAATCCCCTTACGCATCTAAAACCTGCTTTGCGCAATATTATTACAGCAATATGTATTCATCCCAATTGTTCTATGGGAGATCTGGCAAAATATACAGGGATCAATTTTAAAAATTTGCATTATTATGTGAATACACTCGAAAAAGCCAATTTGGTCAAAAGAAATTTTTGTCCTACAGATAGGAAGGTAATTCAAATAACGTATACCGATAAATTGAACTATTATCTGACTCTTGACGGTTTGAAATCATATGAGGTCACAAAAGCAATTTACGAAAAATATTTAACCGAAGAAGAAAGACAGGAAATGCTTACTCATCTAAAAGCAATAGGGATCTTATTAGAAAAGCTCTCTCCTTGTTCTCCCGAATATACAAATGACACTTCAAAAACAAAAAGGTTGTTGATTAAAGATATATGACATATTGTAATTTATCAACAAAAAACAAAAAACTACATAATAAGGTTATTTAATAAATACAAAACGGTGGATATTCCGCCGTTTTGCTTTATTGTGATCCGTATTAAGTTTATTCTTCTCTTATAAGCTCCGCTTTGATGCGTCTGATGCCGCTGCTGCTGGACTGTTCCTTCGTTATTACAAAACGGCCTAACTCATTTGTGTTGGCGGCGTGCGGACCGCCGCACATTTCCATTGATACGCCGCCTATCGTGTATACTTTGACTGTCTGTCCGTATTTGTCTGCAAAAAGCCCTATCGCACCTTTTTTGCGTGCTTCGTCTATCGATATCTCTTCGCACACTACAGGTATGCTGTCTTTTATTGCTTGGTTAACCAGTTCTTCAGTTTTCTTAATTTCCTCTTGCGTCATAGGACGGTGGAAGGAAAAGTCAAAACGCAATCTTTCGGGATTTATATTGCTTCCCTTTTGCGCAACCTCGTCACCCAAAACTTTACGCAAGCTTGCCTGCAAAAGGTGCGTCGCGGTGTGAAGTAAAGTTGTGGCTTGTCCGCTGTCTGCTAATCCCCCTTTAAAACGCTGACCGCTTGTGTCTTGGCTTAGTTTTTGGTGCTCAGCAAATTTTTCGTTAAAACCTTTTTCGTCTACGCTTAAACCTCTTTCCTTTGCCAATTCCTTGGTCATTTCGAGCGGAAAACCGTAAGTGTCGTAAAGACGGAATGCTGTTGTGCCGTCAATTAGGGAGCCTTCAAGTTTATTTACAACACGTAAAAACTCTTTTTCGCCCGAAATTAACGTGTTTAAAAATTTTTCTTCTTCCTTGTTTAATTCCTCAATAATTTTGTTTTGGTTGTCGTCCAACTCGGTATATACGTCCTTGTATATTTCAATAAATAAAGCGGCAATTTTAATCAAGTCGCCTTTACTTAGCCCTAAGAAGTTTGAGTAACGCACTGCGCGGCGGATAAGTCTGCGGAGTACATAGCCTTGGTCGACATTTGACGGAGTAACGCCTACCCTGTCGCCCAACAAAAAAACGGCGCTTCGAATATGGTCGGCAATTATACGCATAGCTTTTGTAACGTCAGCACTGCTGCCATAATTAAGCTTACTCAACTCTTCAAGCTTTTTTATTATAGGTAAAAATACGTCTGTCTCGTAAACGCTGTTTATTCCGTTTAATACGCACACTGTACGCTCTAATCCCATGCCCGTATCAACGTTTTTTTGCGCTAATGGGATAAGGGTGCCATCGGATTGTTTATTAAACTGCATAAAAACATTGTTCCATATTTCGAGATACTTGCCGCAATCGCAAGCAGGACTGCAGTCTTTTCCGCAAGCGGGTTTACCTGTATCAAAAAAGATTTCCGTATCGGGACCGCATGGGCCTGTGCTGCCCGCTATCCACCAATTGTTCTTTTTTGGCAAATAAAAAATTTTGTCCTTTTTAATCCCGCACTGACGCCAATAAGAAGCGCTTTCCTCATCTTTGGGACAATCCTCGTCGCCGGCAAAAACGCTTACCGCAAGGCGGTTTTTGTCAATGTTTAAATACTTAGGGTCAGTCAAAAACTCATAACTCCATTTTATGGATTGCTCTTTAAAATAATCGCCGAGTGACCAATTGCCTAACATTTCAAAAAAAGTGCAGTGGCTATTGTCGCCCACCTCGTCGATGTCGCCTGTGCGGATACACTTTTGAACGTCAGCAAGCCTATTGCCTTGAGGATGCTTTTGACCTAATAGATACGGTATAAGCGGATGCATACCTGCAGTTGTGAAAAGTACGCTTGGGTCATTTTCGGGGATAAGGCTGGCGCTGGGTATTATTGCATGCCCACGCTCTTTAAAAAAATTTAGGTAACAAACTCTTAAATCTTTGCTTGTGATTTTTTTCATACTTCCTCTTATAAGTAAATTTAGACCGAAGTTATTCGGTCTAAACGATTTTTAACATTTTTTGTCAGCGCCGAATATCCATAATGTTTTTTGGCTTTGTTGTTTTAAAAATTAACGACAGCAAAAACATAAACATATAGAAACAGGGTATTATGTATAACATATAACCGTAGCCCGTTACCATGGGCGAAGCGCCGAATAATAAGTCTTTTAAGAAAACATTTTTTGTCGCCATATAAAAGATAAACAGGATAATGCCGCTTATTAACGATAAAACAAAATACCACCAGGTAGCCCTTTTAGCGCATCGGGCAGTAAATAAGCGTATGAGATTGCCTATAAACGAAACAAAGACTGTAAGCAAAATCAAAAGCATAAGCACGCCAAATACCCATAAGTAAAGGGGCATTGTAAACAGCGAGCCTGCAAAAATGCTGTTTATTATGTCTGTGATGATTTTTAATCCCGTCGTATAAACAGTGCCTCCGTTGTTGTAAATGGGCAAAAAGGAAAAAATGCCCCAAGAATACCAATTTATCGGCACTATCCTTTCCCACCCGATAAGTACATATACAAAGCAGAGTGTAAGGATAAGTGAAAACTGACTGCCTATAATTGCTCTGGCTTTACGGCGGGGGTTTATGTTTACGGCAGTATCTGACGCCGCAACATTATCAGTTTGAATTTGCTGATAGGTATTAGCGTTAACGGGCATGCTTTGATTAGATTGCGCATTAAAATTTGATTGAGACGAAGCCGTAATATTT
>CALGIK010000307.1 GCA_937915515.1 uncultured Clostridia bacterium | reverse complement strand
TAGGATTATATTTAACATTGTTATTTGATAATTTAATAACTTTGTCAAAATCAATTTCGCACACAAAGGTTTTTTGCGTCAGTGCAAAATTTTGAATAACAGATGGGTGTAATTCCCCTACAAAGCCTATATTATCTTGACCCACCAAAATATCGGCGGAAATACCTTGATGCAAAGTAACGTTATTACTCCTCATATACTTAGCGTTTATGCCAAAACAATGCATCAATTCGTTTATCGCTCCTTTTATATCCAAGAAGTCGCCAATGCTTGTAACCAAGCTCAACTTATAAATTTCTTTTGGCTGCTCTGTTAAAGTGTTTGTAGCAGGTTTTTCATTTATGAAAACTTTAGAAATCTCAAAAAGTTTTAAATTGATGTTCTTTCGGCTCTGATTTTGTGCGGCAACTTCCAACAGATGAGTTAAGATTGTCGTCCTTAAAATAGATAATTCTTCCCCAAGAGGATTTATTATTTTGACATTTTGTGAAAGCTCTGTTTTTTTATCAGGAAATAGCTTGCCGTATAGTTGATTTCCGCCGAAGGAATACGTTATGCACTGATTAAAGCCCAAAGCTTTTAGCGTCTTAGATGCCTTAATAATGGCGTCAAAATGAGCGTTTTTAATAGGTGCAGTAATTTTAACGTCTTTTAACAGCGTTGGCTGTATTTTATCATAGCCGTAAACACGTATGATTTCTTCGATAATATCGCAAGTCTGCAATAGGTCTTCTCGGTAAAGAGGAATGATACATTCCACAATATCGTCCTTTATTTGAGTAATTATGTTAAGGTTATTTAGAATTGCCTTTATAGTTTGTTTTGGTACTTCTATGCCCAGCAAATTTTTAATCTTGTCAAAATTAAAGCTTATAATATTTTGGCTGTCAGCACATTTTTCACGGATAATTCTGCCTTTGGTGACACGCCCACAATCAAGCTTGTTTACCAAATATAATGCTCTGTCAAGTGCTAATCTCGCCGTATAAGCGTCCACACCTTTTTCGAACCTTGTAGAGCTGTCTGTGCGTATACTTAAAGCTCTGCTTGTTCTTCTTATATTTTCCCTAACAAATTTTGCCGATTCAAACATTACGGATTTTGTTTCGTTTTTAATGCCGCTGTTTAATCCTCCCATAATACCTGCAAGTCCAAC
>CALGIK010000306.1 GCA_937915515.1 uncultured Clostridia bacterium | reverse complement strand
CGGTGAGCCGTTACGTTGAAGGCGTTTTAGGCAGTGAGCAATCGACTAAAGAGGAAACGTTTACAGATAATTTGCTCGAATATCCTCAATACACCCGTCCTGCGATTTTTCGAGGTTTGAGCGTGCCGCAAGTTTTGCTTGACGGCAATCATAAGGAAATACAAGAGTGGCGTAAAAGTCAATCGGTAAATCTGACAAAACAGTTGCGGCAGGATTTGGCAAAAGACAATTTAGCTATAGCCGAATACGAAAATAATCAGCGCATAAAAGCCGAAAAGCTAAAACGCAAAGCGTTAAAAAAGCAGAAAAACGAACAGCAAGAATAAGCTCTCGTTAACAGTTTTTTGATTATCAGCAAATAAAACTGTATCAGGAAAAAAGAAAGTAAGGCAAAAGAATGTATATACAATGGTTTCCCGGTCATATGACCAAAGCATTAAGACTAATAGAGGAAAACATAACCAATATTGACGTGGTGGGTTATGTGTTGGATGCCCGCGCGCCTTTTGCCTGTTTTAATCCCGCCTTTGACAAAATATTAAAGGATTTGCCCTGCGTTTTTGTCTTAAACAAATGCGACTTAGCCGACGATACAGTAACGGCAAAATGGATTTCTTATTTTAAATCAATAGGGATGGATGCTATAACCGTAAGCATAGATAAACATAGTTCCGTTAACCTTATAAAGTCTTCCTTTGCAGCCGCACCGAAAAAAAGTATAGAAAGGTTAAAAGCAAGAGGAGTTTACCGAGCTACAAGAGCAATGATTGTAGGCGTTCCCAACTGCGGCAAAAGCACCATAATAAATACTTTAAGCGGCAAAAAAAGCACTTTGGTAGGCGACAAACCCGGTGTCACTAAAGGCAAGCAATGGATTAGGTTAGACGAAGGGTTAGAGTTATTAGATACACCCGGCACTCTTTGGAGTAAATTTGAGGACCAAAATATAGCGCAAAATCTTTTGTTTATCGGCAGTATAAGCGATGCCGTCGTTGACATTATTGAAGGAGCACAGCTTTTATTAGCTAAACTTATAGCACTTTATCCCCACTTATTAGCTAAGCGTTTTAAATTGGAGTTAGAAGCTCTAAAAAATTCTCCGGCATGGCTTTTAGAGGAAATCGCTAAAAAAAGAGGCTGTTTAATAAAAGGACAACCCGATTTAACCAGAGCTGCTTTTCTTACTTTAGACGAATTTAAAAAAGGCAAAATCGGCAAAATTACCTTGGAAATACCCGCTGATTACGGTAAATAGTATTATGCAAAAATGTGCGGAAATAAAAAAAAGAGAAAGCAAAGCGGAGCATATTGCTAAACTTAACTTATTAGCCTTTGAGAGAGATTTTTTAAGTAAGGGCAAGAGCCTGATTGCCGGCATGGACGAAGCGGGACGGGGACCTTTGGCAGGACCTGTGGTAGTTGCTTGCGTCTGTATGCCTTTATCTGACCAAGATATAATCAAGGGCGTATATGACAGCAAACAGCTTTCGCCGTCTTTGAGGGATAGTCTTTATCAAGAAATCATAAAAAAAGCAATAGAATATAGTGTGAGTATTATTGATAATACGACCATTGATCAAATTAACATATTAAACGCTACAAAAAAAGGTATGAAAGAGTGTATAAATGCGTTTAAGAGTAACTGCGATATGGTGCTGGTTGATGCCGTAAAACTTATGGACACAAAAATAGATACTCTGCCGATAATTAAAGGCGATGCATTAAGTTACAGCATAGCGGCGGCGAGCATTATTGCCAAGGTTACTCGTGACAGAATAATGGAGGAATATGATTTAGTCTTTCCGCAATATGGATTTTGCCGCCATAAAGGTTACGCTACTCCCGAGCATATAAGCGCTCTAAAAACATACGGCGCTTGTCCTTTACACCGAAAAAGCTTTATTAAAAACTTCTTTTTGGAGCAAACGGATATTTTTGAAAAATCTTTTTAACTAATCTTTACTGTATTGATGCAAACTAAATATTTGGTTAATTAAATAAATGAATACAAAAACAAAAGGCAAAGCCGGCGAATCATACGCCGCTTTATATCTCAAAAAAAAGCACTACAAAATTGTCGAGCAAAATTTCAGATGCCGTTACGGTGAAATTGATATTATTGCACGTGACAACGGTACCTTGGTCTTTGTGGAAGTAAAAGCACGCAAAAATACCGATTTTCAGCGTCCGGCGGAGTCGGTCAGCGCAAAAAAACAAAAAAGAATAATAACTGCCGCTAAATATTACCTGATGCAAAACTTAATCTCTGATGCGGTGTGCCGTTTTGATGTTATAGAAGTTACCGGAGAGCAAATTAATCACATAACGGATGCTTTTAGCGTTTGACAAATTATTTATGCAAAATTACAAAAAAATACTTAAAATGCTTGCAAAATTTGTAGTGATATGCTAACATTACTCGGTGACTTCGGGTGTTCCAATGACAACAATTGTGTATGAACACTTAGTACAAATTAAAGGAGAAAAGTCAATGGACATCATCAAATCAATCGAACAGGAAAATTTAAATCCCAACGCGCCTAAATTTAATGTGGGCGACACAGTAAGAGTTTACTTCAAAGTTATTGAAGGCAACAAGGAAAGAATTCAGGCATACGAAGGCATTGTTATAGCTCGTAAGCACGGCGGCTTTACAGAGACCTTTACGGTAAGGCGTATTTCGAGCGGAATCGGCGTCGAACGTACCTTTCCTCTCCATAGTCCAAAAATTGACAGAGTGGAAGTTGTACGCACAGGCAAAGTCAGACGCGCAAAATTATATTGCTTGCGTGCCCGCACAGGTAAAGCGGCAAAAATTAAGAGCCACGTCAATTAAAAAAGCTGACAGACTGTTTACAAACTTAAACAGTCTATTTTTTTACGCTAAAAAACCGTTAACAAAATTTTGCAATAACTAAACACTAACAATAAAATTTGCAAATTTTTTGACAAAAATGTAATAAACACTTGAAATTATTTAACTAAACATATAAAATCAAAGGCATACGGAGGTAGCGATGCTTGCTAAAACTGTTAGCTTTGGATTAAACGGCTTAAACGGGTATCCCGTGGGGGTTGAGGTTGACGCTCACAACGGTCTACCTGCCTTTGAAATTGTAGGTTTAGCCGATACTGCGGTAAAGGAAAGCAGGGAAAGGGTGCGCCTCGCAATCAAAAACAGCGGATTTGAATATCCGATGGGAAAGGTGGTAGTAAACTTAGCGCCCGCCGATACAAAGAAGGAAGGCAGTGTTTATGATTTAGCCATTGCCGTAGGCATATTATGCGTTACAGAGCAGCTTTCGACACAAAAAGCAAAAAATTTTGTATATCTGGGAGAATTATCACTCGACGGAAAATTGCGTAAAATCAACGGCATATTGCCTGCTTTGATTTCGGCAAAACAGTTAGGGTATTTTGATATCATAATACCCTGCGGCAATATGTCCGAAGCGGAGTACATCGAAGGTTTAAATATTTATACAGCAAGCTGCTTAAGTGACGTCGCTGACTTATTGGAAGGCAAATTACCGTTAATTCCGCTGCCTATTAAACAATGGAAACCGGATTTATTAATTGATTCGCCTTTTGACACAAAATACATAAAAGGTCAGTTTTTTGCTAAACGCGCATTGGAAATCGCCGTTGCCGGCGGACACAATATGCTGATGATTGGTCCTCCCGGTTCGGGAAAAACCATGCTTGCGCAAGCAGTGCCTACTATAATGCCCGATTTGACCTTTGCCGAAGCGTTGGAAATTGCTAAAATCAACAGCGTTGTGGGTGAGCTTGACGGTTTTATTTTTAAAAGACCTTTTAGATCGCCCCACCACACAGCTTCGCTTGTTTCGCTGACGGGGGGAGGCGTAAAAGCTCGTCCGGGCGAAATCAGCATGGCGCATAACGGCGTTTTATTTTTGGACGAACTGCCCGAATATGCTAAAAGCGTGCTTGAGACATTGAG
>CALGIK010000305.1 GCA_937915515.1 uncultured Clostridia bacterium | reverse complement strand
GTAGATTTCACTGCCGGCGAAAATAAAACCTCTGCCTTTGGCGAGGTTTACAATTTTATCCATTGTAACTTTCTTGTCGCTCATAATTTTCTCCAATACAATATCACCATTATATTGCAACACGTTTAAAAAGTCAATAAAACCTTTAAAAAACTTGCTTATTTTGGTTAATTATGATAAATTACACGTATATTAAGTTAGGAGGTAATCTTATGAGGTTTATGTCGGGTAACCCCGCAATAAAGAATTTGACCAAAGAAGTTAACGCTAACGGCAATACTGTAAAAGGTGAAGTATACAGTAGCGGCAATATCAGTGCCAACGACGTTGCATCTTATAAAGGTGTGGGGTTTAAAGCTTTGTACTTTGCTATTCTTGTGTTAGTAGTAGCGGTATTATCGGCGACTTTTTTGCCGGTTGTTTTTGCGCAAAACATTTCTACGGGATATTTTATTCTCGGCGGTGCATTTGTCGGTATAATTATATTCGGTATTATTTCGAGTTTTTCGCGTAATGTTGCTCTTTGGGGCACTTTGTATGCCATTTGCGAGGCTGTATTAATAGGATTTATATCATACGTTTACGAATTTGGATTCAACAACATAGTTCTTATTGCGCTTTTAACAACCGTCTTAGCATTTGTTACTATATCGGCTTGCTATGCTTTTGGACTTATAAAAGTTACAAACCGTTTTAGAGGCGTTGTATTAAGCGCTCTTATCGCTTTAATCGTAGCGCAGCTTATGATATTAGTTCTTAGCTTATTTGTACCTTCTTTATTTGATATATATAGTACGGTAGGCTTTTGGGTGCAATTAGGCATATGCTCACTTTCGATAGTTATTGCCTGTGCTATGTTGGCAGTAGACCTTAACAATATCACAAACCTTGTCGAAAACAGAATGCCAAAGCAATACGAATGGCGTGCGGCTTTCGGCTTGGTAGTAACCTTGATTTGGCTTTACCTCGAAATTTTGCGTCTTTTAGTCATGATTTTTGCAAGAAGAAGATAAAAGTTTATATAACAATGGGGCTGTCTCAGATGGATAAAATTTGAGGCAGCCCTTGCAATTTTGGATTTTTTTTAAAATTTTAAAATATTGTACGCCAATGAAGATCACATTTTTACTAGCTTACGGCGAGGCTTTTTTGTTAAACCTGCTTGATTTATATTAAAATTATTTTTAAACCAATTTACGGTATCGATTAAAGTGGTTGTTAGGGGCGTGGTCGTATAAAAAAGCTCATTGTCTGCTTTTTCGTGCGTAAATAAACTGTTTTTACTTAGCGCATCCATTGAGTAGCTCGTAAAAAGCGGTGTTTTTTTGAATATTTTACAATGCAGCTCGCTAAAAGGCGCAAACATTTTTGCAAACCAAATAGGTAAAAATGTTTTTATTCGTTTTTGTCCGCTGATTATTGCAAGCAAATCAAAAAGCTCTTTTATGCTCACATATCTGTTAGAAAGAATATAGCATTCGCCTTTTTTACCGTTTATAGCGGCAGAAATTATACCTTTTGCAACGTCACGCACGTCGACAAAGTCATATCCGCCCCTAACGGCGGCGTTAAACCTTCCTCTTAAATAAACATTTATCAGCTGTGTCATATTGCCCGTCAGTAAACCGTTGGGTCCGATGATGCCCGACGGATGAACAATTACTGCATCCAGTCCGTTTTTAGCAGCATCCAAAACAATTTGACTTGCGATTGCCTTAGTTTTTGCATAACATCCTTCCACTTTTTTGTCATCAAAAAATGTTATCTCTTTCATAACCTGATTTTTTGGCAAGAGGGGTATAGCATGCACGGAACTTACGTAAATAAGCCTTTTAACCTTATTTTGTATGCAAATGTCAACGATATTTTTTGTCCCGATTACGTTTACGTTAAAAACCTTTTTATCGAATTTTTTGTTGATTGATACTATCCCTGCACAATGAATGACAATAAATTCCGTTTCTGTTTCTGTGTCTGTCTCAAATAATGGCAGAAGGGACGATGGATACAGCACGTTGCCGCTTATCTGTTTAAAATTAGCTGTTAAACCGTCTTCTAAATAGGGCAGACAGCTTTCGTTTGGCATGACAAGAGCGCGCACTTCCTTGTTGTCGGCTAAAAGCTGACTAACTACGTGACCTCCTAAATGACCCGCTGCTCCTGTT
>CALGIK010000304.1 GCA_937915515.1 uncultured Clostridia bacterium | reverse complement strand
GAGCAATACTTCCTGCTTCGGAAATTAATCTATATAAAAAGGACAATATAGGCTGCATATATAAGTTTAACAATAATATTCAATATTGTTTAAGGGCGGGAGAGACGTCAATAAATGACGAGCAATGTCTGCTGCCGATAGGAGAATACGTAAGTATTGTTAGTAGCGCAGGCAACAACTTGCTGATTAATGGTTTTTTAAACGAGGTAATTCAAGCTGTAAACGAAGCTGTCGGAAATTATGCGGCGCAAAGCTATTCTACTGCGCTTTTAAACGGTTTTGAAGGCAATGAGAAAGATTATAAGGATTATTTAGCAAACGAATTTTACGTAAATAAATATGGCTTAAGCACATACGCTCAAATAATTATGCCTATCGTATCGGCTAAATTTGACGAGCATGATGTTTACAAAAATGTAAATTGGCGGCATGATTCTCAAATTAAGGTAAATGAAAAAATAGGTGATATATCTATTTCACCTGCGGGGTTTTTTATCCCAGAGTATGATGAAGCGACTAAAACGGCAAAAAACGGCATGGTTTTTAGCGCAAATTTATATGATACTTATATTAACGAATTTATAAAAGGAAAATACAATTATCTTTTGGCATCTTTACCGTCAAACAGGCAACAAATTTTTAACATAATAAATCATTATCTTACGTATGAGCAAACAAATGAGGGTACCGTTTTTGATATTAGCCATTTGGTTTTTGCTCAATACGAAAACTTAAAATCTGTTACCGATGCGCTAAAGCAAGTTTTTGTTTATGCCGGTATCTTTTTAATGGTTTTTGCGCTCCTACTTATGTACAATTTTATATCGATATCTATAAGCAACAAAAAGAAAGATATAGGCATATTACGTTCCTTAGGTGCAAGCGGCGGCGATGTGCTTACAATTTTTGGCATAGAAGGTCTTTTAATTGCGCTGACAAATTTTGTGTTGGCTTTTTTTGGCACTTCTGTTTTGGTTATGCTGACCAATTACATATTTAAAAACTACATATTTTATACCTACGTTACCGTAGTGGGGATGTCTTTTAGACAAATATTGCTTTTGTTTTTGGTAAGCCTTTTAGCTGCATTTTTGGGCGGCTTTTTACCGATTGCAAAAGCCTCGCGCGAAAAACCTTATGTATGTATCAGTAAACGTGAATAATATTTTTTTGCTGCTGCTTTCTTATTTCATTTTTTTTAAAACATTTTAATTTGCATATTGAAAAGGGGCGAAATTTGTTGTATAATATTAATTAAGGGGGAAAAAATGGAAAATAATTATTATTTTGAGTCCTTTGACGGCAAAAAGATATATATTCACGAATGGGTAGTGGATAATCCTATCGGCGTAGTACAGATTGTGCACGGTATGGCTGAACACGGCGGCAGATATGACCTGCTTGCAAAGCATCTAAACCAACAAGGATATTTAGTTTTTGCAAATGACCACCGCGCGCACGGCAAAACGGACGAAAACACTTTGGGGTATTGCAGCGGCAATATTTGGGAAGACACGTTAAAAGATATAAAGCTAATCAACGAATATTACAAAAAAAAGTTTTTTGATTTAAAATATGTGATAATCGGTCACAGCTACGGCAGTTTTTTGATGCAAGCTTACATAACAAGATACGACGGCATTAAGGAAAATCTTTTTGACGGCGTAATTTTAAGCGGCAGTGCAAAAATGGACGGTATTGACGTAAAGCTGGGCAAAATAATTGCTAGCGTGGGCAAAGGCAACTCGCCAGCGCATTTAATCAAAAAGATGAGCTTTGACGCTTACAACAAAAAATTTAAGGAGGGTATTTTTGTTTCCTCCTTGATTGACGAATGTGAGCGTTATCAAAAAGACCCGTTTTGTAACTTTGTGTGCAGCAAAAATTTTTACAAAAACTTCTTTAATGGTCTGACTAAGCTTTACAAAAAAGAGGCTTTACAAAAAATCAACAGGAATTTGCCGATGCTTTTGATTAGCGGCGAGCAAGACCCGGTAGGCGGATTTAAAAAATCGATAACAAAACTTTATCAGATGTATTTAAAATTGGGAGTTAAAAATGTAGAGCTTGTTAGTTATCCAAACAATCGTCATGAAGTAATAAACGATATATCACGCAATGAAGCGTACAAAGCCATAACGGATTTTTTAAACAGTGTTAGACTTTTAAAACAATAATTTTTTGTTAAAAAACAAAGTCAGCAAAATCAAAAACAAAACAGCAACATTTTGGTAAAATCAAAGCGTTGCTGTTTTTTAGCGTTTTAAGCTAAAAAGATTGAACTAATTTTGTCTTTGTGTTATCCTTAAAAGGCATATGAAAGCGGCAGTACAAAGGGTAAAAGAAGCGGCTGTAAACGTAGAAAATAAGCTAATCAGTCAAATCGGTAAAGGTTTGGTTGTATTTTTTTGTGCCGAGCAAAACGACGAAATCGAAAACGTAGGCTATTTGGCAAAAAAAATCGCAAATTTACGTATTTTTTCTGATGAAGCTGGAAAAATGAATTTATCTATAAAAGACGTAGGCGGTGAGATTTTGGCTGTTTCGCAATTTACGCTGTGCGCCGACGTAATGCACGGCAACCGTCCAAGTTTTATCGCAGCTATGAATAATACTGACGCAAATTTTTTTTATGAAGCTTTTTGCAACGAGCTGTCTAAATTTGATATTTCTGTTAAAAAAGGCGTTTTTGGCGCAGATATGCAAATTACCCAAACTAATGACGGTCCTGTAACTATTTGGTATGACATTTAATAAGAGGTCGTCTTATAAGGCGACAGTTTAGTATGACAATCACAAGAGGAGAGACAAATGTTTAAGATAAAAGACAAAAGACAACTAAATGCCGCAACGTCTTTGATGGTAATAGAAGCGCCGCTGGTGGCAAAAAAAGCGCAGCCGGGTCAGTTTGTCATTTTGCGGGTAGACAACAACGGTGAGCGTTTGCCTTTTACCATTACTGATTTTGATGAAAAAAATGGCACAATAACAATTATTTTTAAAACGGTGGGAGCGGGTACTTTAAGGCTGAGTAAACTTAACGCCGGCGATTTTGTTTTAGACGTGGCAGGACCTTTAGGTGTGCCAAAACAAGTTAGCGGTTTTAAAAGGGTGGCTGTTGTCGGCGGAGATAACGGTTGTGCTTCGGCTTATATTTTTGCTAAAATGCTTAAACAAAACGGTTGCAGTGTGGACACTATCATCGGATTTAAAACAGCTG
>CALGIK010000303.1 GCA_937915515.1 uncultured Clostridia bacterium | reverse complement strand
TGAATTATTTTACCCGGAGATACTTTTTTTGTCATATTCTTTTACCTTGCTGAGAAGTCGCTATGTCCAATAGCTCTGTCGTTATATTTTCCTGTCTTTTATGGTTATAATCTAATTGCAGCTGTTTTATCATATCATAGCCGTTACTTGTCGCCTGCTGCATTGTAAGCATTGTTTTATAATTGATTGCTAAGCTTGCAGAATTAAGAGCATACAATATTTTTGCCCATACATATTGAGAAAGCAAAGAGGAAATATCCTTATCTTTATTTAAAATAGGAGTTACATTATCCTGCTGCACATAATCAAGGGGCAATATTTTTCTTACGGCAACTCTTTGTACCGAAAGACTGTAAGTCTCTGTAAATACAAGATATAAATTGTCAATTTTTTCTTCAACAAATATTTTGAGCATATCATTTGATATGATTTGCGCATCAAAGAACATTGGATTTTGCAAAAGATGTATGTAAGAACTGCTTACATTCATACCCTTTTTTTTGAAAAAATCCGATGCTGTTTTACCCACGGCAAAAATCTTGACAACATTTTTGTCCTGCATATCTTTTAAGGCTGTATCAAGGATTAGCGAATTATAATCTCCGCAAAAGCCTTTATCTCCCGATATGACGATATACGCAGTACGGTCGCCTTTACGGTTATCAAAATAAGGGTGATTATAAAAAGCGGAAGTCATAAGCAACCGTATAGAATTTTCTACTTCTGAAAGGAATTTTCTGCTGTTTTCGAATTTTTGTTGTGTCTTATATATTTTTGACACAGCAATCATTTGCATTGCTTTGGTAATCTTAACAGTTTCCTTGACGCCGCTGATGCGCCGCTTTATGTCTTGCCCCTTCATTCTAATTTGTTTCCCTGTATTCTTTCACGATAGATATTATCGTATTTTCGTCAGACTCATCTATATCTTTGGTAATAACGATTTTCTCTATTACCTCTTTGTGCTTTTTGTATATGTATTTTATTAAACCGTCGATAAATTCCTTAACACAGACGGGCTTAATGCCTTTTAACAAATTGTTTTTCATAACAATAAGTTCTACCACCATATCGCACATCTTTTTAGGGCAATATTGCGCTTGTTTTAAGCTTTCCGTCAATAATTCGCCCCTATTAAGAATATCCTTTGTCGAAGCGTCAAGCTCTGCGCCGAATCGGGAAAACAAAGCCATTTCACGGTAATGCGCTAAATCAAGACGTACCTTTCCGCTGACCTTGCGCATTGCGTTGCATTGAGCAGCACCTCCCACGCGCGAGACAGAAAGACCTACGTTTATTGCGGGACGAATACCTTCATTAAAAAGTTCACTCTCTAAGTATATCTGACCGTCGGTAATCGAAATAACGTTGGTAGGTATATATGCCGAGATATCTCCCGCCAAAGTCTCTATAATAGGCAAAGCGGTAAGAGAGCCCCCGTTAAGAGCGTCGCATAGCTTTGCGCTTCTTTCGAGCAGCCGTGAATGTATATAGAAAATATCTCCCGGATATGCTTCGCGCCCCGAAGGACGCTTTAAGAGCAGCGAAATTGTGCGGTAAGCTATTGCGTGTTTAGTCAAATCATCATAAACTATCAAAACATCACGGCCGGCGTACATAAATTCTTCGGCTATTGCCGTGCCTGTATAGGGTGCTAAATATTGTAAAGGCGCAGGCTGTCCGGCGGTTGCTGATACAATCACCGTGTACTCTAAAGCTTCGTATTTTATCAGATCGCTGATAATTTTGGTAACAGTGGACGATTTCTGTCCGATAGCCACATATACGCATAAAACGTTTTTGCCTTTTTGGTTTATGATAGCGTCTAAAGCGAGTGAAGTCTTGCCTGTTTGTCTGTCGCCGATAATAAGTTCCCTTTGACCTTTACCGATAGGTACCATACTGTCAATAGCCGTTATGCCCGTATACAAAGGAGAAGAAACTTTCGCCCTTTCCATAATAGAGGGAGCGGGAGACTCCACGTTTCGATAAATGTCGGTAATTATATCTCCTTTTCCGTCAAGAGGAGTACCTAAAGGATTTATTACTCTGCCTAAAAGCGCATCGCCTGCCGGAACGCTGACAATTTTGCCTGTGGTATAAACAATGTCACCCGCCGAAACACTTTGTACGGAAGAAAGCAAAATGGCGCCCACAAGTTTTTCCTCTAAGTTTAGAGCTAAAGCGTAATTATCGCCCGAAATATATAATAGTTCGCCGTTTTTTACGTCGTTAAGCCCCTCGATCATTATAACGCCGTCATTAGAGGAGATAATCCTTCCGGCTAAACGAACGATAGAATTCTTTTTAAAACCGTCTATCTGGTTTTTAATTTGTTCAGTAATAAAATTAAGTTCCGTCATTTTTAACTTTTTATCTTCTCTTTAAATATTTTTAGTTGAGTGCGTATCGACCCGTCATATACTTTATTGCCGTCAAAAAGTACTATGCCGCCTATTATTTCATAATCAACGTGAAAAACATAATTTGCTTCTCCGTATTTTTTTGATAATTGCGCAATTACTTCGGCTTTTTTTTCTTTGGTTAGCTCAATACTTGTGGTTATTGTTATCTTTTTCATTCTTCAATCCACTCTTTGATACAAGCGTCAATTAATTTCAGATTTTCTTCCTTGCTGATTTCTCTGTCCAAGATATTACCTGCTAATTTTACAGCAACATCGGCGACTTCGTTTTGGAGATTATTTATAGCGTTATCCCTTTCGTACTCCATTTCGGTTTTTGCCTTGTTGTATATTTCCTCAGCTTTAATATTGGCATCAGACAAAATAATTTCTCTTTCTTCAGTTATTGATTTTAAAGCCTTAACATGCATCTGCTCTATTTCCTTCTCGGCATTAACCAATTTCTGCTGATATTGATTTGTTTTATCCTCAGCTTCTTTTTTTGCGGCTTCATTATCGTCAAGCTGTTTTTTAATGGAATCCTGTCTGTTTCTGATAAATTTAAGGACAGGTTTATACAATAATAAAGTCAGTCCTGCCATAAGCAAGAGGAAATTTAACATGTGCAATAAAATTTTAACGCCGTCAATCCCTAAAGGAAGTGCCGTCATTATTAAAAAATTCATTTTTTCACCTCGTTTAAAGGACGTTGATAACAATCAAAATTGAAATTATCAGCGCAAAAATGATTGCCGTCTCAATAAAAACAAGACCTAAAATAAGCCCTGATTTTATCTTTCCGTCAGCTTCAGGCTGGCGGGCAATAGCATCTAAGGCTCTTGCAATAACAATTGCCATGCTGATTGCGCCTGCTACTGCGGCTAAGCCTATTGCCATAGCCGCCGAGATGGCATAAATACCGTTTAATTCTAAAGCCATTAAAAAACTGTTCATTTTATCCTCCATAAACAAATGAATTTTTTATTTTGTTATACTTGTGTATTTGATGCTAATTTGGACTTCTTCTTTTTTTCCTTTTTCGGTTTTATAAGATGAGGTTCTGTCGATTCACCGTAAAACATCGATGTTAAAATTGTCAATATATACGTTTGCATGATGGCATGCAAAACAGTAAAAAGAACACCCACAATAATAGGCACTACAAAGGACAGCGCAATAAAATGATAAACAAGTTCTGTTACTAATAGTCCGCTCAGCATATTTCCGAAAAGCCTGAAGGTCATAGAAATAGGCAGCGAAAAATCTTTTAGTGCGCTTAAAGCTCCTTTTTTGCCGTTAGTAATTGCTCCGCCAATCAGGATTGAACCAAAGGAGAAAAATGCTATAGCGATACTCGCATTGATATCCACTAAAATAGCAGGAAAACCGATCAGTTCAATCATTGTACCAAAAAATATGTACATTCCTGCGCTAAAAATATATGCGCCTAAATATCTGTTATGGTGAGGACTGTTGCTTTTTGCCATATCGGCAAAAAATGATACTATCCACTCTAAAACAGCTTGAAATTTCCCCGGTACGGTTTTAAACTTGGGGATAACAAAAATTCTTAATATAAGTGCGGCAAAAAGAATCACACCCGTAACAATAAGGGCGGAATAAAAACTTGGATTAACTCCTATTCCAAAAAAATTTACGTCAGTTGGCAGTATTGCTTCTTTTAACGCTTCGCCGAGTGATTTTTGTTCCATGCTTAATAATAACGACATATCTATTTTCTCACTTATAATTTTTGTCAAGCATTAATTACTAACGCTTTATCAACGCTTTGATAAAAGTTTTCTTCGCCTAAAAAGTCATATATACCCGTGGTTTTTAAAACTTTTTTTTGACGGGCGACATTACTGAAACATATTCTTTTATCAGGTGAATGTTCTTCTTTCAAAAATTCCAACAACAATTGACCTGCGGAAATATCCATATATACTACTCCTGCCATAGCCAATATTAACTTGTCGTAGTTTTTGTTAAGCTGATTAATTTTATTGATTAATGTTTGGGAATTTGCAAAAAAAAGTGCGCCTGTGATGTATATAAGTACGGTTTTCTCCTTTTTGCCATCAATTGTATTATTTACTTCGCTGACCTCTATTTCTATCTTTGAGATACGTTTAACAAGTAATACGAGCGAAAAAACAATGCCTATTGCGATAGAAACCGTTAAATCAAATACTAATGTCGCCGCAAACGTTATCGAAAATTTGGCGATAGCGCCCCACATCTTGTTTTTAAAATAGTATTTGATAGAATGCCAATCGTTCATCCGCCAAGCTGTCATCATTAATACGCCCGCTAAAGCTGCTAAAGGCAGTTGAGCCATAATCGGCGCTAACAAAAACATACACAAGATAAGCCAAAGCGATTGAAACACACTGGTTAATCTTGTCATACCGCCGCTTTTTATGGCTACGCTTGTGCGGGCAATGGCAGCCGTTGAGGGTACTCCGCCAAAAAAGGGCATCACAATATTGCCTAACCCTTGCCCGATAAGTTCTTGATTAGCGAGAAAAGGTTCCTTTTTCATATTTGAAGCGCTTACTCCGCAAAGTAAAGTTTCCACCATGCCTAAAGCCGCAACAATAAAAGCGGAAGGCATAAGTTTGATAATCATATCAAAGGAAATATCCGAGAAGTCAATCCTTGTCGCGTGTATCAAAGTGCGGGGTATCTCTCCTATTCTTGCAATATCAAAATTAAAAACAACGGAAACCAGCCCGACAATAATAATACTGATAAGACTGCCGGGTACTTTTGTGTTCCACTTTTTTGGATACGCGATCATAATTATTATTACGGATACCGCACATAAAACCGCTTGCCAATTGGGCGAAAAACCTAACGTGTTATAAGAAGTTATTTTTTCAAAAACATTTATCCCATTGCTGGTTGTGCCAAAAAAGTTATCAAGCTGTCCTAACGCAATGATAAAAGCTATTCCGCTTGTGAAGCCCACAACCACCGGACGGGGGATAAATTGGATAATTTTGCCTATTTTAAAAATTCCTGCAAGCAAACGTATTACGCCTGCCAATAAACAAGCAACAAATATGCCTTGCATTTGATATGTAGCAGCAACAGTGATAAGTACAGCCGTCATAGTGCCCGTCGGTCCCGATATCTGATAACTTCCCCCGGATAAAAGCCCCGTTACTATTCCTGCAATAATGGCCGTTATAAGACCTGCCGAAGCATCCGCTCCCGAAGCGACTCCAAAAGCTAATGCTAAAGGCAAAGACACTGCCGCTACCGCTAAACCTGCCAATACGTCTTTAAAAAGCTTATAAAAATTGTAACCTTTAAATTCGCTTTTGAGCATCGATTTGTAATCTTTTATTATCATTTACTGCCTCATTTTTGTAAAAAAATAATTTTTTTCTCAACAAAAAAAAATGCAACAACCAAAAAAAGCTGAAACATCGTTTTTTGTTGATAAGCTTTATTTTATTTTTCTTAGTATATATATACTATAACAAAGCAAATTATATAAGTCAACTAAATGTGTTCTACATTAATCTACAAAAATAGCTTTGTTATTGCTTAAAATTTAATAAAAAAAGGGCTTAGTTGCCCTTTTTTAATTAAGTATCTGTTTTGTCTTAATTTGTTTTAGGATAATCCTAAAAAAGAGGTGTTATGTTTAAGCCAAAGGTCTGCAATGCCTGTATTTATTGTTCATAATTACGTTTTTATCGTTAGTATTTCTTAGTATTTTTGTTCTTCAGCATCGGCTATCTCTTTTGTTTCTTGAACTGTTCCTCGTTTATGTGCAGGAGGCGCATAAATCGAAAATAATTTCATCGGGCTGTTGCCGACATTGATAACGTTATGATATGTACCTGCCGGGACAAAGATTGCATAGCCGTCTGTAACGTTTGCACGATAATTAAGTTTTTCGGGAGAAGGTCCCATTTTAACCAATCCGTAACCCGCTTCAAGACTCAAAAATTGGTCAAAATTGGGATGCACCTCTAAACCAATTTCGCCTCCGACAGGTATACTCATTAAAGTCAGCTGAAGATGTTCACCCGTCCATAAAGCCGTTCTGAAATACGGATTCTGCAGCGTAGCTTTTTCTAAATTAACTACAAACGGTTCCGGCCCGTAATCATAATTTTCGCGTTCGTTTAAATCATTTTTATAATACATGTTTAATACCCCTTGTATAAAATCTATAACATAATATGAAAGTTCTCGCAGGTATGTTAAAGCTTATATCAAAAATACTTGCCTTTAAGTCGGGTTTTTTGTATACTTTAAAAGTTAATTATATTTGGAGAGAAAAGTAATGAATTATACCAAAGGCAGCAGGAGATGGATACCCGTCATTGTATCGGTTTTTATACAGCTTTGTTTAGGCTCAACTTACATATGGAGCGTTTTTCAGTCGGGCATTGCATCGGCTCTTTTTAACGGAAACAACGGTTTAGCAGGGTTATCTTTTTCGCTTATGATTGCTATGCTGTCGATAGGCGGTATTATTGCCGGAGCATTATACAAAAAAAATATCAAACCAAAAATTATTGTTTTTGCCGGCGGAATTATTTTGGGGTTAGGCTTTATCTTGGCTTCCTTAACCAGCGCAAGCGCACCCTGGCTGCTTTGGTTCACTTTTGGTATTTTAGGCGGAATAGGTATGGGTATGGCGTATTCCATAACCATATCCGTTTCTCAAAGATGGTTTCCCGATAAGCGTGGTTTGATCACAGGGATAATAATTTCCGCTTTGGGACTGGGCGGAGTTGTTTTTACACCTGTAGCCGAAACACTGATGAATTTACTAAACAACGGAGCGATCGGCAGCGGCGAATTAAGAACATTTTTGGTATTAGGAATCTTTCTTATTATTTGCACTGTCGGCGGATTATTTATTGTCGAACCGCCGCAAAATTTTTCGCCAAAAGGAAAAATTCAAAAACAAAGCCAACAAACAAAAATCAGTTTTACGCCAAAACAGATGCTCGGCTCATATCAGTATTACGCCTTGACTATCGCTTTTTTATTTGCCGCTTTAAGCGGGCTCATGATGATAGGTTTTGCTAAACCCATTGCCGTCGCTAAGGGCATGGCGCAAGCGGCTTATATAGGTGTTATTGTTATTTCAATGTTTAACGCTTTAGGAAGATTGTTTTGGGGTTGGATTTCGGATAAGTGGGGCAGAAAAAATACGCTTATTGTTATTTTAATAGCTAATATCGCTTTTACGCTGCTTGTAGATTTAGCTCAAGGCTATGTTATATTTGTTATTATTGCTCTTATCGGCTTTGTGTACGGAGGAATACTCACTAATTTTGCTTCTATAACTGCCGACTATTACGGTCCGATGTATATGACCTTAAATTATGGACTGATAATGTTAGGTTTTGGCGCAGGCGGCGTGATTTCTTCTTTTGTTGCCGGATATTTTAAGGATATAGCGGCAAACGACATAAGTCTTATGTTTCCCGCATTTATTATTTCGGCGGCGGCTTCTGCCGTTGCGGTAATATTAATAGCTTTGGTAAAACCCCCGATCATTAAAAATTGTGATAAAAACAAAAATTAATTACGCAAGTTTTATTGGCTTAAAATAATTTATGCTTTTACGCATATATTCATAATAAAAAAAGTTCGCTATGTAAAAACCTCCTAAAATTAGGAGGCTTTTTCAAGTGCGGATAGGCGCTCTTTCGATAATGCCGCAGGCTATTTTTTCCCCTGCGTTGCCCGAAGGCTGTGATACAAAATCGTCGGGGTTTATGTGGATTATTATAGGCTTTTTTATTACTTCATAAATTTTAAACCGCGCTGTAAATACCGCATTCCATGCATATCCATAATTGCCAAAAAGCGGCGGCAAATCGCCTGCATGATAGGGATGCGGCAAATCATCGGGGTTATAATGTTCTCCTGCATTTAAGAAGGGGTCTGTATTGTTGCCGCTGCAACTGTCGCCGTTGTGTATATGAAAAGCATAGGCTCTAAACGGAGTCGAAGCATCAAAGGGCAGTCCGTTTACTTCGGAATAAACAATAATACCTTCGTCCAATGCGTAAAACTTAGCGATGCCTCTTATGCCGGGGTATTTATTGCTGCCTTTAATATACGCAAAAGCGTCAGGAACTTTATGTAAAATATAATTTAAAAAATAGTTATCCATAGTTACCTCCTCTTATTTTTATGTTTTTTCGGCAATAAAGGTTCTTTTTTGCTGTTTTATACTTACGGTTAACAAAGCGTGCTGACCGCGCATAAACTAAATTAGCCTGTTTGGCTATTTACACAATAGGAGTAGTGTTATGTGCGGAATAATAGGTTATTGCGGCAACAGTGCCGCCTTTAAGTTTTTATACGAAGGACTTAAACGGTTGGAATACAGAGGTTATGATTCGGTAGGTATTTGTATTGACGGCAAAGTTGTAAAGATGAAAGGACACGTCGACCAACTTAATAAATGTGACAGTAAAATAAAAAACAGCGGCAATTTCGGCATAGGGCATACGCGTTGGGCAACGCACGGAGCGCCGTCATATATAAATGCGCATCCTCATACCAGCGGATACATTAATATTGTACATAACGGGATAATAGAAAATTATAAAGAAATTAAGGAAGTTTTGACAAAAAAGGGATATAGCTTTATTTCTCAAACAGACACCGAAGCGGCGGCGCATTTAATCAATTATTATTACAAGGACGATTTAAAGGAAGCCGTATTAAAAGCCTGCAAAGAACTGAAAGGGTCCTATGCAATTGTAGCCATGTGCGAAAAGAAAAATCAATTGGTAGCTGTCCGAAACGAAAGTCCGCTTATTGTGGGCAGAGGAAAAGAGGGCGTGCATTTGGCAAGTGACATTTCGGCTATTGCCGACAAATGCGATGAGCTCTTTGTATTGGACAACGGCGAATTTGCACTTATTAACGGCGCAGAAATTTCGTTTTTTGATATTTTTGATAAGCCTATTATAAAACAAGCGGAAACAGTGGACAAAGATTACGAAAGCGTGAGTAAAGAGGGCTATGATACCTTTATGGAAAAAGAAATAAACGAAGGCGCAAAGAGCGTAAAAAATACTTTGGAAGGTTATCGGGATAAGTATTTGCCGCCGAAATTTTTAGAGGGCATAAAAAGCATATATTTTTGCGCTTGCGGAACGGCATATCACGCTTGCTGTTACGGCAAAAAACTTATAGAAAGATACGTAAAAATACCTTGCTTTTCACTTATCGCCAGTGAGTTTAAGGAGCCTTATACAACTGATTACAGTCAGTCCTTGTTTGTGTTTATCAGCCAAAGCGGCGAAACAGCCGACACTTTGGCGGCGCATACGTTGGCAAAAAAATACGGAGCAAAAACTTTGGCTGTCACTAACGTAAGCAAAAGCAGTTTAGAGGACGTAGCCGACATCGTTATAAAGACCCGCGCAGGCAGGGAATATGCCGTTGCTTCCACCAAAGCATACTTAGCACAGTTAGGTTTTTGTTTGTATTTTACGCAAGTTTTGTGCGGCTTAAACAATATTCCCTGCGATTTAACAGCAGAAGAAAATTTAAATAAACTGTATAAAGCGATTGATGCGGCGGGAAAAATGAGTCAAACACAAAGTTTAGCGCAAATTATGTTAAACAACGAACACGCATATTTTTTAGGCAGAGGTATGGATTTTATAACGGCATCTGAAGCATCTTTAAAGCTGAAAGAAATAACTTACATTCACAGCGAAGCATATCCCGCAGGCGAATTAAAACACGGTACATTAGCTCTTATAGAAAAAGACACAAAAGTTATAGCTTTTTTGACGCAGAGCGAACTAAAGGAAAAAATGATAGGCAATATAAGCGAGGTAAAGGCGAGAGGAGCTTTTGTTACTTTGTTTACGCAGTTTGACAATGTTGATTGCGGCTGTGATAAAATTTTGCTGCCTGATTTACCTGACGTATATATGCCTTTGATTGCTATTGTGCCTTGCCAACAATTGGCATTTTTAGTTTCGGTAGCTAAAGGATTGGATTGCGACAAACCGCGCAACCTTGCTAAGTCTGTTACCGTGCAATAAAAATTTGATTACATAAAAATTAAACTATAAAAATAATCCTTAAAAAAAGGGATTATTGATTTGTATTAATTCAATAATTTAAATACAATCGGGGTATGCATTTTTTTAATGCTGTTTTTTACTTATATCGGTAAATTTATGTATTTTTGCTTTAAACAGCTCTCGAAGTTGACATTCGTCGCCTTCTTTAAAACCTTCTTTATCGACAATAAAGCCAAAATATTGTTCTACCATTACATAAAAAGCGTTTTGCGTTTCTATTGCTTCAACCAGATTGTCATAGGTTCCCGATGCCAGTTCATTGCCTTTTGCATCGGTAACTGTCATTAAATCATTTTCGAAAACATAATTAAATTCTATCGAGTCGGAATTTTTAGCATTTTCCTTAAAGGTACTATTTGCGTTTACACGCACCAAAAGAGGCAATAAAAAAATAACAGCGGACAACAACAATAAAAGGACACCCAGACAGATCAAAAGCGTTTTAGATGACGACAAAAAGAAAGCGATGACAAAAAATGTCGTTCCTAAAAAAGCGCATACGACAGCCCACAAAGAGGGGTTTGGCATACGTAATCTGTAAAGGTCTTTGTTAAACCTCAAATTTTTTTGCTGATTAATTACTGATTTATTAGTTATCATTTTGCACTCCTTAGTTATTAAAAAGTAAATGATTATTTTCTAAAAATTCCCTGACTTTTTCGATAGGTATAGCGCAACCAAATCTAAAGGAATTATCAGTTTCGTCAAACAATATTGCAAAATTTATACCTACGATTTCGAGGTTATTGTTTATCAGTGCGCCTCCGCTGCTGCCTGTATTGATTGGCGCATTATGGTAAATTACCTTAAAATCAACATCGGAAGCGTATTTATTATTTTGTGCCAGCGTCACCGTTTGCATAATAAATATCTTGCCTAGAGTTAAGGAATTGATTTGTCCCATAGGCTGTCCCAAAGCTGCTACGTTTTCGCTGGCTTTAGGATTTTGCATAGCTAAGGGCTGAGGTACAAAAACCTTATCAGCCGAATAAAAGGAGACTACAGCTAAATCAAATTTAGGGTCGCTAACCACTACGGCGGCGCTGTATTCATTTCCGTAACAGTCGTTTACGGTAATCGAACGCTTTTTATATTGATTTGGCTTATATACCACATGATTGTTTGTCAAACAATAATAAGTATTTAGGTATTGGTAATAAATAACGCCGCTGCCAAAATAGGTTTGGGACTCATATTCTTCGTTTAGCAAATTGGTATTGTAGCTTTTTACATGAATTGTCACATTATTTTTGATTGCCGTTTCGGATATTTCGTTTACCCAGTTTTGAGTGTTTACGCATCCGCAAAAAGTTACGCTAATCAAGCAAATCAAAATAACAAATAATGCTGTCTTAAAACAAAAAGCTTTTCTCATACAATACCTAAAAATAATTTTAACACAGCAATACCCAAAATGCAATAGAAAAATGCTATTTGTATTTTGTATAGAATTCTATACCGGTTAATACTATTGCTTAAATACTATACAAATGCTATAATAATTTTAAGGAAAATGTAAAAAAATGGAAAATAATCTTAAAGATTTGACAAAGAAGCAATTGTGGCAATTGTTTCCTGTTGTGCTTTCGGCTCCGTCAGATAAATGGAAAGAAGATTTTATCGGCGAAGAAGCACTGCTAAAAAAAGAGTTAAAGGACAACGTAAAACGCATAAGCCATATAGGCAGTACGGCAATAAGCGGCATTTTTTCTAAATCCGTTGTTGATATATTGGTTGAAGCGCACCTTAATGCCGACATGTCAATAATTAAAGACAAAATAATAAATTGCGGCTATATTTGCATGGCGGAAAGCAGTAAGAGAATTTCTTTTAACAAGGGATATACCTTAAAAGGTTACTTAGACAAAGTTTTTCATCTGCATTTAGTGTATTTTGGCGACAATGATGAACTGTATTTTAGGGACTATTTATTTGATAACCCCTCAGTAGCCAAACAATACGAAAAACTTAAAATTTGTCTGGCAGAAAAATATAAATACGACCGTGACGAATACACAAGCCAAAAAGCAGCTTTTGTCACAAAGTATACGGATATTGCTAAAAAAATATATGAAAAAAAATACATTTAGCAAAGGTCAAAACAATTTTTGATGTAAATTTACAGTTTCTTTTTTATGAACGAATTTCTTGTTCGATTACAAATGCTTACTAAAATAAGCATAATAGGTACTTCTACCAACACGCCTACTATTGTAGCTAAAGAAACGCCGGGGTTTAAAGGAAACAAAGCAATTGCAACGGCTACTGCAAGTTCAAAAAAGTTACTGGCGCCTACCAGGGCAGCGGGAGCGGCAATATCGTAAGGAAGTTTCAATAATTTAGCGCCAAAGTAGCCTATAAAAAATATAATAAATGTTTGAAGGGTAAGAGGCACTGCAACAAGCAAAATGTGTAAAGGGTTGGCTATAATAAGGTCAGTTTGCATTGAAAAAATTAGGACGAGCGTCAATAACAATCCTAAAATAGTAATGGGAGCAAATTTTGGAATAACCTTTTCCTCAAGATACGTCAGT
>CALGIK010000302.1 GCA_937915515.1 uncultured Clostridia bacterium | reverse complement strand
GAACCGTATAAAAGTAAGATTCTTTTCGTGGCCTACGATTACGAATATGACAGCGTGCGGTATTACAAAAAGCTACACGGTGCGGCACCGGCGAATGATCTTATCAACAAAATGGTAAATACGTTTCTCAATGCGGCAAAAGCGGATGGTTACGCTGGGGCATTGTATACCAATAACGATTACCGTAAAAACATTTTTTACGCGGCGACAATGGCGGCATGGAATGTGTGGCTTGCCGATTATTCGGGCGGTCCGGATATTAAATGTTTCATGCAGCAGAACAGCAGCACCGGAAGCGTGCCCGGTATTTCCGGCAATGTGGATATGGACATCCTTTTCCAGACAGTGGGAGCAAACCCGCCGTATTCGTGCGATACGTCCGTACCGGTTACGGTTGCACGCGGCAATGCATACCAGGCGTTAATCATTTGCGACAGCGTTCCGAAAGTTGTAGCCGGAACGCCGGACGTTGTTACCGTGCTGCACCGGTATGACGACGGGAACAAGCGGTATTTTTGGTTTGTGCCTATCGGGCAACCGGGACAAGAAGCAGGAATTTACATCAACGATGGTCCGCGGCAGTTTATTATAAAAATCAAGTGAGGCGTTAACGTTGAAAGACTGGATAGTAAAATATTGGCTTAGCGCCGTATTCGGCGTTATAACGGGTGTGCTGGGGTGGGCTGTAAAACGTATGCGAACACGGCAAAAGTCGCAGGAAGCAGAGCAGACGGCTATAAAACAGGGTATGCTTGCACTGCTGCATGACCGTATTTACAGTGCTTATGCGGAATGCCTTAACAAAGGCTATGCAAGCATTGACGATATTAAAAATCTCGAATATTTGTACAAGCCGTACCATGCCTTAGGTGGCAACGGTACAGGCACGGAGCTTTACGAGCGCGTTAAGAAAATGCCGACTGAGCCGTCGCAGAGAGCAACGGCCTAAAAATAATTTTGTCCCTTATAAGGACAGGAAAGAAGGATACTTATTTATGAATCAGGTAGAAATTGTTTGTATAATTGTTGCGTCTGTTGGCGCTGTTTTCGGTGTATGCGGGTTTGTTTTCCCACTTTTATCTAAAAAAGGCGTAAACACTGAACAGATCCTTAGCAAGGTAGACTCAGGCTTAGAAATTGCAGGCAAGGCCGTTGACACAATAAAATCAATTGCGCCGGGTATCCCGTACATATCGACGGCAGACACAATTATTAAATGCGCCGACGTAGGTGCTAAAAAGGCCGAGCAGCTTTACAATGCTAACAAAATTTCAGCGGACGCAAGGAAAACGGAAGCAGTTAAGCTTACAAAGGATTTACTTACAGCCGCAAAGGTGGAAATTACGCCGGAGATTGATACTATTATCGACGGCTGTGTTGAAGCGGCGGTCTTTGCTTTGCCGCAGACACACACGGAGGAAAACGACAAGCGGTATGCTGACTTAGCAGCGCAGGATAATGTGACTAAGGCTTTAAAGTCTGCAGCCGACGCGGTACAGGCTGCACAGGAAGCAATAAGTGGCACGGACGATAAAGTTACAGCAGAGACGGGAAAAGCGACGCAGGCGACGGCACAGGCGTAAAAATTAACATCAAAGTCGATGTTAAAAATTTGCGAAAACGTGTTGATTTTGTCAACTTGGTAATATGTTTTACACGGCTTTGTCAACTGAACAAGGCATAAATGATAAGAGCCGTACCGGTTAATTTCCGGTACGACTCTCTATTTTTTTTGCCCAAAAGCTATTTTTTCATAGGCTCTCTTACCTAAAATTTCAATACTCGTGCACCGATGCATATTGTCATTCGGCCCGAGACCGACATTAAACACCTGCCCGACATAATAGGCTCGCGCTTCTTTGGGTATAGCATTGATGTGGGTATATTCATAGTCGCCGTTTTCATAATTGACTTTGACTTTAATCATATTGCATTCCCTCATTCCATGTGTCGCGGCCTTTCGGAAACTCAAATTCAGCATTGACCGGCATATCGGGCTCACCATCAAAATCGTTACTGGACTTCGTAAATATGTTAGGTGCGCCTATCGGTTCTGCGTCAACATACAGGCGCCCGTTACACTCATAAACAGGTCTGTCAAAACTATCGCGGCCTTTATAATTTAATACTAATTTCTTCATGGTAATTGGCATCTTTCCTTTTCCTGCCGGCTGTG
>CALGIK010000301.1 GCA_937915515.1 uncultured Clostridia bacterium | reverse complement strand
TTATAATTTTCATAAAAATAATTGCTTTCTCTTCTATATATATTTTCAATTTTAGGGATCATTTCTTTTAAATAATTTAGTAGACCTATCTCTTCAATTGCTTTTGCGCAATTTTGACGATATGTTTTAAATACCTTTGCTTCTTCTTCAGTAGGATAATTAAAGTAAATATAATCTTGATGAGGACAAAGCGTACCGTCCTTTACCAGCTCGGGGATAAAAATTTCTTCATCGATTTCGCCTGTTGTAGTTATATAACGATTCCACTCAGTTGGTTTGGCATCATAGGGAGGAGTCGCCGTCAAAGAAATTATTTTTACATCTTTGTCTAATCCTTCGAGAAATTTTTCAAGAGCTTTTTGCCATTCGTTTTGTAAATGGTGCGCTTCATCCAAACATATAGTTTTAATTCTGTTTTCCTTCATAAGCTTAAAGAGATTAATATCAGAATAATCAATATTTTCGGTAGAATCTTTGATAGCCAATTTGTTAATTGCTGCATATAAGGCTTGATATGTGATGGAATTAATAAGAGTAACGGAATTTAGATCATACGAACAATATTGATTAATATTTTCTTCGTCATCTATAAAAAAATTCTTAAAACGGTCTATCCATTGTTGACGTATTGTCGTAGTAGGAGACAATATTATGCAAGGACTGTTAAATTGTCTTATCAACTCAAGTCCTAATATTGTTTTGCCGCTTCCCGGTGCTGCAACAATATTTATCTTATTATCTTTCAAGAGCCTATCGCAATTGTCAAGTATTCGTTGCTGATAATCTCTAAAGTTACCCTTAAATTTTACCTTATCAAATGAAATCATATACACCACAAAAAATAGTATTTTTAATATAATATCAGTTTTTGCCTATTTAATCAACATAATAAAATATTTCAATAAAAATTACTTTTGACGTTTTTATGTTTTACTTATATTTCAAAATATAATAATCAATTTTATATTAAAAACACCATTGCTATGGCGTGATTTTATGCTGTCAAACAACAGCGTAACACAT
>CALGIK010000300.1 GCA_937915515.1 uncultured Clostridia bacterium | reverse complement strand
GAATTATAGTTTATTTATTCATAAATATATTTATGAATAAATAAACTATAATTCTTGTCCTAGTAAACTATTACATTGAACAAAACAAAATTATTAAAAAAATATTACACATTTATATTGGTATATCTTTTTTCATTGTATTGTTTTATAAAAATCATACATGTTTTTAAAAACCTTTTGTTTTCCATGTATATAACCCTAATGTCCACATAAATTTGCGTAAAATAAGATCTTTTCTTTCCTTTACCCTATCCTCACTCGTTCGTTATTTCCACAGTATTTCCTTTAATATTTCATCCGTTTTTTCGATTTCAGTTCGTGACAAATTGTCACAATCGGGTCGCTCGCGCTAATATTCAGACTTGATATCGTGTTTTTGGCAAAGTTCTCTAAACAATCTTTGCCCTTTATAATTCGGTTCACGCAAACCGTTTTCCCAACGGTTAACTGTTGTAAAACCAACACCCAGAGCTTTGGCAAATTCCTGTTGGCTTAGCAGTAATTCCTGCCGCACAACTTTCACCTTGTCTTTAAATTCAACAATGCCTTTGAATACCATCTCTCAGCCCTCTTAGTTTTATGCCGTAATTATATCACTTTTATCCTAAATATACAAGCTCTCAAACGATTGTTTATAGAAAATTGTGAAAAATGCCATCCCGAAAGACGGCACATAAATGATGCTAAAGTTTAACTCAATAAAGTTCGAATCCGGTTCAAATGGAACTACCGTAGACTTCTCATTTTTGAGGATGTTCTGTGTAGGTTCGCATCTTAAAAACTTTGTCAATTTTAAAATTTGTCAAATTGCCAAACAACACACTGCATTCGAATAAAGCTCGATTTTAGCTCATAAAACCGCTAAAACAGCAAGAAAAAAGGATAAATCATTTAGACTTATCCAATCATCTTTGTGGTGCCGAAGGCGGGACTTGAACCCGCACGTTGTTGCCAACAACGGATTTTGAGTCCGTCGCGTCTGCCATTCCACCACTTCGGCATTTTTAATATAAAGCCTTGTAATCAAGCCATATTTAATGCTTGATTATATTAGCACATTTTGCTTGTTTTATCAAGCAATTTACTAATAATTTTGCCAAATCTATATATGGAGTAAACATGCGTAAACAATTGCATAAGCAAATTTTGTCTAAAAAACGACCCAATATAGGTCGTTTTTTGGTCATTATAGCTATTTGTTTTTTCTTGCATTTTCTTGCAGCGTTACTATGGTGATTATTCTAATTTTTTGTGCTGTTCTTCCATTACGATAAACTATTCTATCGAGATGATATAATGGTAAAGAGGTTGACCGCCTTTATGAAAATCTATATCCATATCGGGATAAAGAGAAGTTAATTCGTCACACAAGCACTGTGCATCTTCTTCCATAACGCCTTCGCCATAATAAAGGGTTACGGTTTCGTCTTCGGGAGCTAACATTTTTGTAATAAGCTCTTTTGTGACGTTTTTGATATCGTTGCCTTTATTCAAAATTCTGTTGTTGTCGAGCCCTATTTTGTCGCCTTTTTTAAGGTCAAGTCCGTCGATGTTAGAAGTCCTCACGGCATATGTAACATTGCCGGCTTTAACTACGCCTATCGCTTCATTCATGTTTTGAAGGTTTTCGTTTAACGTTATCTCGGTATTGTAGGCTAAAGTCGCCGAAATACCTTGAGGTATATTAGTCGTAGGCACCACAAATATATGCTTATTTGTAATAAGCGCTCGAGACGTCAGGGGAATGCACTGTTCGGCCGCCATAATTATGTTTTTGTTGTTTGGCAAAACAATAACGTTTTCGGCATTGATTTTTGCTATGGCTCTTGCTATATCTTCGGCTGATGGGTTCATGGTCTGACCGCCTTCGACAATACGGTCAACGCCTAAATCCTTAAAAATCACGCTGAAGCCGTCGCCGGCGCAAATGGATAATAAGCCGATATTTTTACGTTCTGCCTCATATTTGGCTTTTAAGATGCGATTTTGCTCCAACATATTTTCGATCTTGATATGTTCCAGCTCGCCTAATTTTAAGGCGGAAGACAAAGCCAAACCGGGATTGTTTGTGTGAACATGCACTTTGACTAAACTTAAATCCCCGATAACAAGCGTACTGTCGCCGATAGAATTTAATTTTTCACGCAGTTTGTCAATATCGGCTTCCGTTGTCTTTTTGAAAATATTAATAATAAAAAACTCAGTGCAGTATCCGTATTCGATATCGTCGAGGGCATCGTAGTCTATGGCTATATCTTCAACGATTTTATCACCGCTGCCGGCAATTTTTGGCATATTTGTGGCAGGCTGAATAATATTTTCGTCTGCGCCTTCGACTTCCTCCCCTAAATAGCCTTTTAAAAAGCCTTTAAAGAGGATGAGAAGTCCGTATCCGCCGCTATCCACTACGCCTGCCTTTTTAAGTACGTCAAGCATATCGGGGGTTTGAGCCAAAATCTCCTCCCCTTTTTCGATAAGCTCCTGCAAAAAGTCGGAGTATGTCAGATTGATTTTTTTAGAAATTTCGAGCGCGTGTTCGGTGATTACGCGGATGACTGTTAAAATTGTACCCTCTTTAGGTTTTGCGACGGCGTTATAGGCTAGTTCCACACCGTTTTTCAGTGCGCGCGAAAAAAGCTTTATGTCTACATCCTCATTGCTGTCAATTACGTTAGCAAAGCCCTTTAATATCTGCGAAAGAATGACACCTGAGTTGCCCCTAGCGCCTCTTAATGCGCCTTTAGCTAAGCTTATCGTAAACGCTTCCATGGTTGTGGAAGGGTTAGAAGAAATCTCTTTCATAGCCGAAGCTAAGGTCAGAGACATATTTGTGCCTGTATCTCCATCGGGAACGGGAAACACGTTTAAAGAGTTCACCGTTTCCTTATTTACTTCCAGCATTTTACTGCCAAAACTAAACATCTTTTTTAATACTAAGGTGGAAATAACTTTGTCGGTATTTATGTGTGCTGCTGTCATAATTCTCCTACAAAGACTTCTACAGCCGAATGCCTACTACGTGGACGTTAACCGTATCCACTATCATTCCCGTAAAACTCTCCAAGCCGTATTTAATGGTAGATTTAAGGCTGTCGGCGACGGCTTTAATATTGAGACCGAAGCTTAAAATAACATATAAATCCACAAAAATACGATTATCTTTTGTTATAACTTTTACGCCGCGGCTTAAGCTGTTACGCTTAAACATATCTGCGCATGCGTCTGAAAAATTGCGGGGAACCTTGTCCACTACGCCGTAACAGTCCAAAGCAAGGCGACCGGCGACGCTGGCGACAGCATCTTCGGTTATAGTAATTTCGCCGTAGCTGTTTGAGGTGTGTAAAGACATATGTACCTCCAATGCAAAATTCATATGTTATTCTACAGTATTTCACGCAATTTTTCAAGCATATTGATATTGAATTTTCGTTAGACATAAAAAAATTTGTAATTTTATATAAAATCTGTAGTGCAATATTAATATTTAAGGTTTTTATGCTAAAAAACGACTAAATTATATAGGCAAACACTTGCAAAATAATGATTTTAATGATATTATGGATAGGTTAAAAAACCCATGCTACTTAAGGAGGTACTTAAAATGTCCAAAGAATGCGCTATTTGCGGAAAATCCAAAATGTCGGGCAATAAGGTAAGCCACTCTAATATTAAAACACCGAGAACATACAACGCCAACCTTCAAAAAACGGAATTGGAAATAAACGGCAAACCGCAAAAGGTTTATGTTTGCACCCGTTGCAAAAGGACTTTAAATAAAGAAGAAAAGTAATCTAAATAAGCAGACAGCAACAGACTTATGCTTTTTAGTTTTTCAAAAAAGAGTATCAAAAACAAAGGTTACGCCCTTTGTTTTTTCTATTTAATTATTTTTTTAAACAGAAAGAGTTTAATAAGCGGAACAAGGAAACGCGGCAATTTAATACAATAGATCTTCATATATTTTCCTCCGTGATTTATTATATGCCGCCGCTTTTTTTAGTGTTACTTTACTCAGCAAAAAGAAACAAGC
>CALGIK010000299.1 GCA_937915515.1 uncultured Clostridia bacterium | reverse complement strand
TCATATCGTACAATAAAAGCTGAGGCTTTCTATGCAACCGGTCTTACCGAAGTATATATCGAAGAAGGTTTGACAACGATTGAAGCCTGCGCTTTTCAAAGCTCAATGTATATTAACCTATTCAATTTACCTGCAAGTGTAAACGACATTCATTGGTGGGCGTTTTCCGATATGTTCAATATGGGAGAATATGAATATTTGGAGGAATCGGATCGCGTTCGTATTGACAATTTCAAATTTACAACTTGCGAAAACGGTTTTTATGTTTGGAATGATAACGACAAAGCATTGTACGGTGACAACGGTAAAAAGCTTATATTTATAAGTCCTGCAAACGATACTCTCACTGTAAACGGCTCGATTGAAGAAATTTATCCGACAATATGCTATAATTACAAAAATTTGACTACGGTCAACATTTTAGGCAACGTAATTGATATCGGTCCTGCGGCTTTTTCGCGCTGTATGAATTTAACAACCTTTAATGTATCAGGCAGTGTGAAAAATCTTAGAGGCAGCGAAATCGAAACTGTCGATGAAGTAGCAGTAATCAATGATGGCATTTTTTTTCTCAATGCTTTTAACAGTCTTATACTTCCCGACGGTTTAAAATATATAGGTTTAGGCACATTTTTCTATTGCAGACAACTTACTCAAGTCAGCATTCCTTCATCGGTAGAATATATAAGCAATCAAGCTTTTGAAAACAATTTCATTAATGTCGATTTAGGACAAGGCGGATTAACGCAAATTGTTATGACAGGCGGCGAAAATGCGTATTATTATATAGACCAAAACAAAGCTCTGATTGAAAAAGGAACGGGCGTTAACGGCGGAGATACATTCCTTTATTACTGCATGAATGCAGTCGGCACAGAGTATACAATTCCCAATGGTGTTACAAGTTTAAACAGTTATGCTTTCGCCGAAAACGTTAACTTGACAACGCTTACAATAAATGAAGGTGTTGTAACAATACCAAATTTGCTTTGTTATGAAGCAAACGCATTAGTGACTGTTAATATACCTTCTTCTGTAAAATATATTTCAAACGCTTTGCCTACACCAGATAATAGTTGGGGCGGCGTATTAAGAAACGTAAGCGGAGCTTTCTTCAATTGCTCTAAGTTGGAAAATATCAATTTTGCGCAAAACAGTCAATTGGAATCTATTGCCGCAAACAGTTTCAACGGCGTCGGATGTGTCACTCTTAATTTGCCTGCAAGTTTGAAAACAATCGAACCTTACGCTATATTCGGAAATAAAATGACAACGATAACGGTAGATGAAACAAGTACAACCTTCTGCAGCCTAGACGGAGTATTGTATTCAAAGGATATGAAAACTTTAATATCCTATCCCGCAGGAAAAACTGCTACAGAATTTATTGTGCCAAATGAAGTGGAAATTATCGGCACCGCATCATTTAACGGCGCCGGCAATCTGCGCAAGGTAACTATGGGTACATCATTAAAAGAAATAGGCAGTTACGCCTTCAATATCTGCTACAACGTAAACAGCGAAGGTGTGGAATACGGTTTGAATGAGGTTGTGATGAATGAAAGTCTTGAAATCATTAACGACGGTGCTTTTAACTTTTGTTTGATGCTTACAAAAATAGTATTTACCGGTGCTGCTCCTAAACTTATACCAAATAATGACAATTATCGCAATATATTCAGTTGCATGAGTAAGTTTGGATATTCTTTATTTTCCAATCTTAAATTTGAAGTACCTCAGGAATACATATTGGACTATTATGAGGAATGGTACAATTTCCGTCCTTGCAATGTAGATGGATTTAACGCAGCAAGTTTGCCCACAATAAACTACAGCTTTGATAGTAAGGGCGGCAGTACAGTTGATACTGTACAGGGAATAATTTTGACGCAAATGCCCGTACCAACAAAAGAGGACGCATATTTTTGGGGTTGGTACACTGCTGACGGTTCGCTTACCGAATGGAATGATACTAACCTTGTCTCTTTCCCGTATGTTTATAAGGAAGGCGCATCGGTTACTTTACACGCCAGATGGGAAGATACAAAAAAGGAGAACGGTAAAGTTGATATCTGGGGATATAAACTTACACAGGGTGAATATTTAGCTGTTGAAATACCTCACGGTGTTACTGTATGGTTTACGTTTACTCCTACGGTTGATTGTTGTGTAACTTTAGGCGGATTAGACATGGTTGATGACTTCGTTTACAGTTGCACAAGCTCTTCTGGTCAATGGGCAGAAATGAATGAAAACAGACATTTTAGGTTAACTGCAGGAACGACATATTACTTTAAGTATTATCAGTATGACAATATAGACTATATTGCTTACGTAACAATCAATGTATTTAATAATGAGGGTGTCCAAATGGAAATACCGTTAGCGATATTTCCCGAAGAAAAAAAGTTAGCATAAAATTATTTATTCTGTTAAATACATCCTTCTATACAAAATCAGAACTCTTTTTGGGTCCTGATTTTGTATAGTTTGATTGTAAATTATTTCGGTTTTTGTTATATTTATTTTATGGAAATTATTGATATTACTAAAAATCTTTTTGAGGCTGAAGTTTTTAAGGGAGACACAGTGCCGACGGTAAATAAACGCACCGATACAAAAAAAGGGGACGATTACACCGTCAGCGATATAATAATGTGCGTTCATAACGGCACGCATATTGATGCGCCTAATCACGTTTTAACGGACGGAATTACCGTTGAAAAATTAAATTTAAACAAATGCATAGGAGAATGTCTTGTTACCGATACAAAAAATCTTATTGATAAATTAAAACGTAACAGAAAAATCTCAAATAAAATCTTGATAAAAGAGGGGCAAATAGACGCTGATTTAGCAGAAAAGCTGATAGAAAAAAATGTGGAACTTTTAGGCGTCGAAGGCTTAAGCATAGGCGACAAAACTACGCACCAAATTTTACTTATGCAAAACGTCATTGTTTTAGAAAATTTGCAGCTATCTCACGTAAAGAAAGGCAGTTATTTTTTGATTGCATTGCCCGCAAAATTTGATTATCTCGAAGCCGCACCAGTACGTGCATTGCTTATAAAAAACGGCAGAATTATACAAAAAAAGCAAGCCCTCAAAAACGATTGACAGAGCATAAATAAATTGTTAAACTTCATTTGCAGTATGGAGAGATAAACAATGAACGATTTTTCGATTCCGCCCGTAGGGGTGGATGATACAAAAAACACAAAGGAATCTAATACTATTTTAAACAAAACTGAAGCTCCCGAAAGGGAGCCGCTTTTAGTAAAAGAACAAACAAATTCCTGCTTAACTTCGGCAAAAATTGTTAATCAGGAGCCTCTGCTAAAAAAAGCAGTCAGCTTAGAAGGTTTTATTTGTTTATTGTTGGTGGTCGCTTGTTTAGCCGCTTTCGGCTTTATTATGGGTTTTAGCAACGCCATAAACAGTATGTTTAATACAGCATATAATCTGCTTACCGAAACGGTTTGGTATTTACTTGCAATCATCGTAATAATGGGTGCACTGGCGGAGATTTTAAGCGAATTTGGCGTTATCAGTATAGCCAACAAAATTTTTGCTCCGCTTATGAAACCGCTTTTTGGCATGCCGGGCGCAACAAGCATGGCGATACTGTCATCTTTTTTATCCGACAATCCTGCCGTATTGACGCTTGCCGAAAACAACGGCTACCGACGCTATTTTAAAAAATATCAGCTTGCTACGCTTACCAACATAGGCACCACTTACGGAATGGGCCTTATTGTTTTGGTCACCATGATGTCATTTAAGACAAGCAGTGGAGATAATTTTGTTTGGCCTGTATTTGTCGGATTTTTTGCAGTATTTATTACCAGCATAATTATTTCACGATTGATGCTTTCCGTCACAAAAAAACATTACGGCGCGGATACACAAGCAGTCGAGGGCGAAGCCGCCGAAGTCAGCTACGATATTGAGCGTTTTAGGGAAGTGCGCCAAGGCAATTTTTTAAGCCGAATGATAAGCGCACTGCTTGACGGAGGACAAAGAGGGGTAAAGTTGGGTTTAGGTATTATACCCGGCGTACTCATAATTGCCACTTTGGTACTTATGCTCTCTAACGGCAAGCCGATAGACGATTATACAGGCGGAATAAACGAAGGTATAGGGTTTATACCTTTATTAGGTGACTGGATGGCGCCCGCCCTCAAATTTTTGTTCGGCTTTGAGTCATCGACAAGCATTGCCGTCCCATTGACGGCTTTGGGCAGCGCAGGCGCGGCTTTAGGTGTTATCGAAAAAGGGTTAACAACCGGTAAACTCTTTTTGACGCCAAACAACGTGGCTGTTTTCACGGCGATGTGTATGTTTTGGAGCGGATATCTTTCGACGCATGTTTCGATGATGGACAGCTTAAAAATGAGGGAAATGACAGGCTGGGCGATACTTTTTCATACTATTGGCGGCATAGTTGCAGGTATATTAGCCAATGCCATGGTCTCGCTGATACTTTTGATGCTCTAAAACAAAACAAATATGTAAATACAAAAGCGTAATACATAATTACAATTAGCGAAAGAAAATCAAAAAATAAGAGTAAACAAAAGAAGAGATTTTTGCCTCTTCTTTTTTTTAGCAAATTTTGGCAATGTTTAAAAGCTTTAGCTATATTATAAAATTCAAAACCAAAAGCGTTACAAAAAGCGAGATAATCGAGCATACTCCGCAGTAAAGCACAAATTTGGGTAAACGCATACTTACTCCGTGCGTTTTCAATAAATCCGTCCACATAATGCCCGCAAGCGCACCGACGGGGGTTAACAGCGCGCCGTAATTACTGCCGACAATTGAAGCAAAAACGGCAGGCAAAGGGTTGGACAGTTTAGCGCACACAGAAGAAAACAGTACGCTCATAGGTATATTGTTTATGATATTTGAAAACAAGTATGACGCAGCGCCGAAAGAAAATACATTGTTGCCCATTGTTAACATTTGAGCAATTTTTTCCGTAAAGCCGTTTTTTTCCAGAGCTAAAACCATCACAAACATTGACAATATAAAGGGCGCAAGGAGATAAGGTATACGTTTAAAGGTGGACTTGATGGCAATTGCCCGTTGTTTTGTCGCTAAAAAATAAATGGCGGCAATCATAAACAGGATTAAAGCAAAACAAAGACAAATTTGCCACATTTCTATATTAAGATAACCCGAGACCGTCAACATAAGAGTACAACCGGTTAAAATCACAAGCCCTAACACCATCAAAAACTTGTTCTTTTTTGAGGGCGGTAAAACGTCGCTGATTAAAGGCTTTTTTAAAGTTTTATTGAAAAACAAAAACAGCACCAAAAAAGCAGTCACTCCGCCGGCAAGAGCAGGCAGTGCCATTTTAATAAAATATTGTTCAAAACTGACGGAAAAGGAAGCGCCGAGATAAATATTTGTGGGATTTCCGATAATCAGCAGCAGACTGAAAGTATTAGCTGCAACAAATTCGCCGACAAGGTATGGCAGAGGATTAATTTTTGCGTTTTTACAAAAATAGCAAATAAAGGGCGTAAAGGTGAGTATAACTATATCGTTGCTTGTAAAAACCGTCAATAAACTGACAGTAAAAAACAGTACGGTAAACAAAAACGTCTGACTTTTTTTGGCTTTTATCAAAACCCAATAAGCGAGCAGTTCAAAAAAACCGGCTTCATCCAAAAAGACCGAAATTGCCGTCAGCGAAAAAAACAATACCAATATTTTTAGAGGATTTATGCTGCTGTTTGCCGTAAGGCTTTTCCATACGTCAGGTAAATCGACGCAGTTAAACGCTATTAGAGCCAGAGCGGCAAAAAGGGGCGGCAACCAATAAATTGCTACGCTTTTGTTTTTGATTTTTATTGACGGAAAAACCGCTACGGACAATAAAAAAAATGCTACGCCTGATACGCAACAAATCAAACAAAGGGTATTCATAACACAAATTATATGCTATCGCCTTCAAAAACACAATCAAATTTCGACAATATTTGTAATTAAGAGATAAACGGATTAATGATATTTTATAGCATTTTTATAATTATAAAAGATATCTACCGTAAATAAAGATATATTTTATCAAAGAAGCTATAGCTATAAGTAAACTAAAGTTTTGCTGAATTGCACAGCATTTAAAAAACGGATAAGCTAAAAAATAAGATAGAATTCAACAAATATATGAAATTTATACACGTTCATATCTATTATGTCATACAATGTAATGGTAAATACGGTATACAAAGTTTGTAATACCGTATATTTGATATTTTTGGAGGTTAAATAACCATGCAGCAGATAAATAATAATTGCGGATTAAATTGTCAATTGCAATTATCAAATATTTTTAGACAACTATGGACGGAGCACGTGCTTTGGACCAGATTTTTTATTTTAAGTACGGCATTTAGTCTGCCCGATCTTCAAGTTGTCACAGAAAGGCTTTTGCAAAACCCTGTTGATTTTGCTAGGGTTCTAAAACCTTTTTATGGTGAGCAGATAGCCGAGCAATTTGAAAAACTTCTCACCGATCACCTATTGATTGCAGCTGAACTCGTTAACGCAGCAAAAGCAGGAGACACAGCACAAGTGGAAAAGCAGCGCAAGAGATGGTATAGAAATGCTGAAGATATTGCTAAATTTCTCGCTTCAATAAATCGTTTTTGGAATGAAGCTCAATGGAGAGATTTACTGTTTGATCATCTTCGTATGACAGAAAACGAGGCTGTTTTTATTTTGACCGGTCAATATTCAAAAGGTGTAAAGGAATATGACTACATACAGGCAGAAGCCTTAAACATGGCCGATGTGATGACCAATGGCATCATTCGACAATTTAACGACAAATAGCAAAATTCGGCAATCAAGACAACAATTAGCAAACAAAAAGACCACATATTTTCGATGTGGTCTCTGTTTTTATACATTAATTAATTTAGTCAACCCCTAAGAGTTTTTCCTTTATTTGGTTTCACCTTAAATAAACTCATTTAGCTCTGTTTCTTCCCAATCGCTTATGCCTTTTGGCAGAGTTATCTTGCCGTTAAATTCCCTCATTTCCATTTTTATGATAGTTGCGTTTCCGTCTTCATATACCGTCATGTTTATTTTCATTGCCTTAAATACCTTTAAAGCATCAAATACAAAAAACGCTTGACCTTTTGCGTTAAAATTGCCTTCGGTTTGTGAAAATACCATCTTTATTTTTGTGCCTTCGATATCGTCGACATAAACTTTTGTTTTCAATCCTTTAAGGGTTTCTATGTCAAAATTAAATAAATTTGCAAATTCTTCGCTGTCAATTTGTCCGACTATGTCAAAATTATCCATCAACCCTGAAAGCATTTGAGTGTTTTCGTCTTTCATTTTTGTTTTAGCTTCAACGCCTAAAGCTTTGGCTTTAGAATAAAAATATTCACCATCATGATAAGCTTCCATATATGTATCTAAGCTTATACCTTCGGCAGAACCTTTCATATTCATTTTGAACGAAAAGAGTTTTTCGATATCAAGATATTTGAGGGTAGCTTTCATTGTAAGATCTTTGCTCTTTAACTCAAGATTTAAGTATAATCCGTTCATACTGCCGTAAGAAGGTTGAGCCTCAAGACCCATTAAAGCTGAATTTATATCTTCATCGGCAACAAATTTGTAATTGCCGGAAAAAATATTATTACATCCTACAAAGCAAAAGCAAAGGGATAAGCAGATTACTGTTATTAAAATGATTGATAAAAGTTTTTTCATAAAACCCTCCTTATATATTAGACATTATATTCTATAAATAAAATAAAATCAATAGATTTTTGAAAAAACTTTCATAAAAGTATTATCATTAGCAATTGTTTAAGAATAAGCTTTGGCAGTCAAGGTTTTTAAGAAAAAGCCATACAAAATTCTGTTTAGATTAATTGAATAATTTCCAAGAATACGCTTTTTTAGGTATATTAACCTTTCCTTTATATTCGATTATTTTATAGTTTATTATATTTATGTTTTCATCTTCATACATAAATACATTGCCTTTTATTCCTTTGAGACTTTTGTTATTATCGAAAACATAATAAACTTCCCCTAAATTTTGCGTTTTTTCGTCTTTATCATTAACAACGACCATTATTTTTGCACCGTTTGAAAAATCAGCGAAAAACCTTGTATCCTCGAGGAAGCCTATTTGAAATAATGAGATATTGCTTATGAAATTTTGATATAATAAATCAGAAATGTATTCCCCGTATGTATCGCGCATTTTTCTTGTTTTGACTTCATTTGTTTTGTTATCGATAGTTTTTTCATAAAAATATATTCCATCGAGATAACATTCTGTTTCGGTATCGGTATAACCGTTATCGATTATTATCTTCGCAGACATTTGATTTTTTTTTATATTATATTTTAAGGTTAATTTGTAATACTGTTCGAAATATTTACCGCATTTAATCTGCATACTTATATCAAAACCGTCGGTAAAAGATTCAAAACCCGTAAACGACATATTATTGAATAGCGCTACAAATCTTTCCTTGTTTATCGACTGATAATTGCCGGCAAAGATATCGCCGCAGCCGACAAAACTAAAAGCGAATGAGATACAAAATACTAAAATTATTAGCATAGATAATATTCTTTTCATAACTTTCTCCAAATTATATACATTATATTCTATTATGATAAAAAATGCAATACTAAAATGAATTTTTTCATTTAGATACAAAATCAATTATTTTTTCGATTTTTCTGCGCTAAACCTATTTATGTAAAAGTTAAAATTTTTTATTTGTTGCACATGTTTAAATTGATTTTGTTAGGCAAAACTTATTTAAAACGGAGGAGCCGCAAAGCAGGCCATTTCGTAATCGTACGTGTAGGAAAGAAGGGGGAG
>CALGIK010000298.1 GCA_937915515.1 uncultured Clostridia bacterium | reverse complement strand
ATTTTTCATCAGCGGTCCTGATTGCGTCATTTAATGCCTGCTGCCCATCCGTCAAATCTGTCCATAATACCGCCATGACTGCCCAGCAAAAGCGAATAATCTTTAACTTTTGTATGTCTTTTAACTATACTTGCCACCAAATCGCCTGTCTGCGTAAAAACGCTGCCAAAAAGTCCTATCGCAACGTAAGCGGCTATTTTCCATACTAAAGGCAGAGGTATACCGCAATCAAAAATAGCGAAAGGCGTTTCAAACAGCAAAAATATTATTAAAGCGCCTACAAGTCCGCCGAAAAGTCCGCCAAAAGCGCCTTCAATTGTTTTTTTGGGGCTTATTTCTGGCACTAATTTGTGTTTGCCTAATAATACGCCAAAGAAATAAGCAAACATATCGGTACAGCTTGACACCGTAAAGGCTAAACTTAAAGCAACCGTATTATACGGAGTCAATTCGCCCGTTGTCGTATCCTGCGCTTTATTTAAATAAAACAGCGCAGACATTATTAAAGCGGGATAGATAAGCAAAAAGGCAAAATTAAATAGACTGGTGGCAAGGTCTTCCTTAACATTAAAAATGGAGATTATACAGCCTACGACAAATACGGCAAGGGTAAACAGCGCAACGCCTGTAAAACCAAATGCAAAGTAAAATATGCCGTACGAAAGCGCAAAAAACCATATTAAGATGCCTATTTTTTTGCTAATTCTGTCGCCTAAAGCGTAGCGCACTTCCATAATAGAAATGCCGACCACTATGCACAAAAAATATGAGGTAATTGCTCTGTCAAAAAAATACCCTGCCAATATAGCGGCTATGTAAACTACCCCGATAAGCGCCCCTGTCAGTGTACGGTTAAACATGCTGATTTTCGTTTGTTTCTCTAATTTTTCCAAAATTCCTCGTCCTATGGTTGAAAGCATCTAAAATGCCGTCAAGCTCTGTTTGTGAAATATCAGGCCAAAGAGTATCCGAAAAAAACAGTTCGGCATACGCAGCCTGAAACAACATAAAATTGCTGAGTCTCATTTGCCCGCCCGTGCGTAAAATAAGGTCGGGATAAGGCAAGTTTTGGTACATCTGTTTTTTAAAATGCACCTCGTCAAATTGATTTTCTTTAAGCATTTTTGCGGCGCGTATTATCTCTGTCCTGCCGCCGTAGTTTATGCATAAATTAAGGATAAGATTATTGCATTGAGCCGTTTTTAATGCACAAGAATCCATTAAATCGAGTAATTCCTTAGACAAATTTGTGCGCTCTCCGCTAAAAACAACTTTTATTCCTTTTTGCTTAAAGCTATCAGAGTCAGTAAGATATTCCTTAGCTAACTTAAACAATCCATTGACTTCGGAAGGCGGACGAAGCCAGTTTTCCGTCGAAAAAACGTAAAGAGAGACAACGCCTATATTGCCTTTATTTAAGCAATAATCAATAACTTTATGGGCTGTTTTGACACCTTCGGTATGCCCTTTTTGACGTGACATACCACGCATTGATGCCCACCTGCCGTTGCCGTCCATGATAAACGCCCAATGCAGCTTTTTCATATCACTCCTTTGTGACGTCGGTTTTAAACCTGCCTACAATCAAAACAATATTTTCGTCAACCTTTCTTACGGAAATTACTATTTTGTCCTTCCCCACTGTTTTTTTGTCTTCGGCATAAACTATACTGTACGGCAAACTTGATTTTTGCAATTGCATACATGCATCTTGTTCCGATAATCCTAATAATTCCCTGTACATTAAACAGACATTATCTCGTTTTCTTTATTCTTGCTTATTTCATCAATATCTTCTATCGCTTTGGTAACAATCTTATCAGCTTCCTTCTCAAAATCGGCAATACTGTCCTCTGATACAAGTTTGTCCGTTTTGACCTTTTTTAATGCGGTAAAGGTATCACGGCGGCTGTTTCTTACAGCAACCTTAGCGTCTTCGGCTAATTTCTTAACAGTTTTTACGGTGTCTTTACGTCTTTCTTCCGTCAATTCGGGAAAGATTAAACGTATTACCGAACCGTCGTTATTAGGCGTAACTCCGATATTTGCGGCTAAAATTGCCTTTTCGATTTTAGAAAGCAAACTCTTGTCCCAGGGAGTAATGACAATCATACGGGCTTCGGGAACGCTTACGCTGGCTGTTTGCGGCAAGGGAGTACTTGCTCCGTAATAATCGACATAAATTTTATCGAGCAGCTTGGGATTTGCTCTGCCTACTTTAAGCATATTAAATTCATTTTTCATAAATGTAATGCTTTTTTCGATTTTTTCGTCCAAAAGTAAAAAAATTTCCTCAACCTGCGGGATTTGATAATCCATAATACTCTCTCCTTTTTATTTAATTACGGTGCCTATATGTAATCCTTCAACAGCATCTATTATTGCATTGGGTTTACGTCCGTCAAAAACCAAAACGGGGATGCGGTTTTCCTTACACATAGAAATCGCCGTTATGTCCATTGCTTGTAATTCCTTATTAATAACTTCCATAAAAGAAATTTGGTCAAACCTGTGCGCATTCTTGTTTATTTTTGGGTCGCTGTCATAAACTCCGTCAATGTTTTTAGCGCATAAAAGCACTTCGGCTTTAATCTCTGCGGCTCTTAGCGCCGCCGCCGTATCCGTCGAAAAATATGGATTGCCCGTACCGCATCCAAAAATCACTACCCTGCCTTTTTCGAGATGGCTTAATGCTTTG
>CALGIK010000297.1 GCA_937915515.1 uncultured Clostridia bacterium | reverse complement strand
ACTTAGTGGCGGCGCAAAGCTTAAAGAATAACCGTTTTCATCAGCAGATAGCGGCGGATTATTATGCCGACCCCTTCGAAAGAGGCAGTGCCATGAATTTACTTGACGTTGTTATTTTGTCTGCTTTAGAGTGTGACGTCGATTTTAACGTCAACGTTTTAACTGGCAGTGACGGAATCATAAGAGGCGCAATAGGCGGTCACCCCGATACGGCGGCAGGCGCAGCACTTTCGGTAATTGTATGCCCGCTTTTAAGGGGACGCATACCGTGTATTGTCGAAAAAGTAAATACGGTAGTCACTCCGGGCGACAGCGTAGACTTAATTGTAACCGATCAAGGCATTGCGGTTAATCCCCGTCGTCCCGAGATTAAGGAAAGACTTATTGCGGCTAATTTGCCTGTCGTAGAGATAAATGAGCTTAAGGAAAAAGCCGAGCGTATTGTCGGCAAGCCCGAAAAACTACCTTGGGGCGACAAAGTTGTCGGCGTTGTAACAAGCCGCGACGGCGCAATCTTAGATGTGATTTATAACGTACTTGATAACAAATAATGAATAAAATCGTATCTTTGGACGAAATTTTACTAAATAAGGAAAACCGTCAAAACCTCAGAGCATTAATAAGGACAATAATGCCTTATAGCTTGATAAGTTTTACGGTAAATTACGTAGGTCAAATCAAAAAAAACTCTGATACGCAGCTATTATTTAATCAAGGCGTAAGAGAAATAGAAAAAACCTTTTGCGGCAAAATACGTTTTAAACAGTTTAATTATTCTGATACAGGTTTTGAAGGTTTTTTTGCAGCAGAACAAGATGCTAAAGAAGTAAAAAAGATTGTCAGCGGCATCGAAGACAGCCATATTTTAGGGCGGTTGTGGGATATCGACGTATTTGACAGCTGTAACAATCAGCTGACAAGATACGACTTAGGTTTAAATAAGCGTAAATGCTTATTATGTGACAATGACGCCGATAATTGCTACATTTTGCGCCGGCATAGTCAAAAAGAGCTTATGCAAAAAATTAAGGATATTCTGAATAATTTCAGCGGTTTACCCGTGGGGGAATAATGTATACGGAAAGTAATTTATCTTTA
>CALGIK010000296.1 GCA_937915515.1 uncultured Clostridia bacterium | reverse complement strand
AGGCTGTACCGTATCATTTACGCCGCAGTCGACGACGTTACAAAGGCGATGAAAGGTATGTTGACACCTAAGTTTGAAGAGGAAATTTTAGGTCAAGTAACGGTGCGCAATATCTTTAAGATTTCGGGAGTCGGTACTGTAGCAGGCTGTTATGTCAACAGCGGCAAAATCACCCGTGACAGCAAAATCAGACTGTTCCGCAACAACGTCCTTGTCACCGATTGCGATATTTCAGCGCTAAAACGTTTTAAAGACGACGTTAAGGAAGTTGCAACGGGTTTTGAATGCGGTGTTTCGCTTAATAATTATAACGACATTAAGGTGGATGACGTATTTGAAGTTTACCGTATGCAGCAAATTCAGCTATAGAGGTAAAAATGCCAAATGTAAGGATAGGCAAAATTAATGCCGAATTACAAAAGAATATTTACGATATTCTTTCCAAAAAAGTAAAAGACCCTCGCCTGACGGAAATGTTTACCGTAACGGGAGTTTCTGCCGATAAGGAATTGACGGTTGCCAAAGTATTTATTAGCATATTCAGTAAAGACAGTGTTAAAGCTGACGAGACTTTTGCGGCAATAGTTAACAGCACAAATTTTGTGCGGAGCAGCTTGTTTAAAATGATGCGCATAAAAAACGTGCCGCAAATCACTTTTTACAAAGACGAAGTAAGTGATTACGGGCAGCATATAGACAAGCTTATTGACCAGCTTAACTTTGATAAGGATAAATAATGCGAATAAGCTTTGAAAAGTGTGTCAGCATTATATTTGATGCAAAAAACATAGCATTGTTTTGCCATACACGCCCTGACGGAGACAGTTTGGGCGCGGCTTTGGCATTAAAAAAAGCATTAATAAAAGCAGGTAAAAAAGCATCAGTTTTTTGTGACGACACAATTCCCGAAAAATTTGAGTCTTTTGGCTTTAAAAATCATTTTTTAAAAGAATATATTAATGATAATTTTGATTTGTTTATTGCCGTAGATTGCGGAGATTTAAACCGTTTGGGAGCTTTTTCCGCTGTATTTAACTCACATAAAAACACTCTTACCATTGACCATCACTTAGGTCACGATGATTTTGGCACTTTTACCTATGTGGAAGGGTTAAGCAGCACTTGCGAAATTATTTTAAATATGTGTTTAAAAAAAGGTATCAGCCTTGACGACAGTATTGCAACGGCACTGTTTATAGGATTGTCGACAGATACGGGCAATTTTAAGCACAGCAACACTAATAAAAATACTTTTGCGGCAGCGCAGATTTTAGCAGGATATAATGTTGATATTGCCGAAATTAACCGTAAATTTTATAACGAAAACAGCATAAAAAAACTTAAGCTTTTGGGATTGGCATTAACAAATATGCGTTCCTTTTTTGAGGGAAAGTTATGTATTATTTTTGTTACGCAAAACGATTTTAATAAAGCTAACGCAAGCATGGAGGATACCGAAGGTTTTACCGACTATGCAGTCAATGTTGACACGTCAGAAATCGGAGTCTGTATCAGTCAAAGTAATCAAAACAGTTTTAAAGTAAGTATGCGCTCTAAAGGCAAAAACGTGGCGGAAATTTGCCGTCATTTCGGCGGCGGAGGGCATATACAGGCAGCTGGCTGCGTTATGTGCGGATTTTTGGAAGACATTATTGAAAAAATCGTTAGGATAATAGGTGATTATGTATGGACGGATTCCTTAACGTTTTAAAACCTTCGGGTCCCACAGCAAGCGATATCGTCGTCCGTCTAAAAAAGATATTCAATTTTTCAAAAATCGGTCATTTAGGCACGCTTGACCCCGGAGCGGCGGGAGTATTGCCCATTGCTGTAGGCAAAGGCGCAAAACTTTTTGAACTGTTGACATATAAAACAAAGCATTATCGTACTTATATTACTTTTGGCGTTACCACCGATACGTTGGATAGTTACGGCAGCGTTACCCAAGAAATGCCCTTTACAGCCAGCGAAGATGCCATTATAAAGGCGGCACAAACATTTGTCGGAAACATTTTTCAGATTCCGCCAAAATATTCGGCTTTGTCAGTTAACGGAGTAAAAGCGTATGACTTAGCTCGCAGTGACACGGATTTTGTATTGGCGCCTCGTAAAGTGACAGTTTATTCGTTTGATTTAGTGCGGCAGGTTAACCATAACACCTATTGTTTTGATATAGTTTGCGGCGGCGGCACTTATATCCGCAGTTTAGCCAGAGATTTAGGACAGGCACTTAATACGGTTTCGCATATGAGTTTTTTATTGCGCACTAAAAGCGGACTGTTTGACATAGAGGATTCAACAACATTGGACGAAATAAGCGTTAATCCGCAAAAATTTTTACTGCCGTTAATTTATCCGTTGTCGGAAATAAAAGAGCTGATTATCCCTGACAAGCTTTATAAACCTTTGCTTAACGGAGTCAGGTTAAAAGACTGGCGCAGTGACAGAATTGAAGCTGGTGAAAAAACATTGTATAAAATATACTGCCAAAACGAATTTTTTGGCGTAGGAAGTTTTGAGGAAGGTTGTTTATCCATCAAATACCGTTTGAGGTAAAAAATGAAGATTTGTCAGTTTGACAGTTTTAATAATGAAAGCATTGTTTTAGCTTTGGGCTTTTTTGAATGTATTCATATAGGTCACAGGGAGTTGCTTAGTGTATGTCAACAGAAAGCTAAAAATTTGCAATCCAAAAGCGCTTGTTTTACCTTTGACAACAATCCGCAGCAATTTTTTGGCAACAACAGCCGAAAATTAATATACGATTTTGATGAGCGCTGCGTGGTCTTAAATAATTTAGGTATGGATTACACTTTATATCAGCGTTTTGACAAAAATTTTTGCTCTATGTCTGCAGAAGATTTTTTAAAAAATCTTTTCAGATTAAATATTAAAGGCATAGTATGCGGTTTTGATTTTTCGTACGGTAAAAACGCCGTGGGCAATGCCATATCTTTGCTTGAAGCATGTAAAAGACAGAATATCCCTTGCGATATTATTGAGGAAGTAAGTTTAAAAGGTAAAAAAGTAAGTTCCTCTTTGATATATGATTGTATAAATAAAGGCAATATCTGTGACGCAAATATTATGCTTGGCGAAAAATACCGTTATGTGGGCATTGTTGACGGGGGCAAAAAAGTAGGACGCACTTTGGGCTTTCCTACAATAAATTTGAGTTTAAACAATGATGTCGTTACACCTAATTACGGAGTATACAGCGGCGAGATTGTTTTTAGCGATAAATTATACAACGCAGTAATCAATGTAGGCACTCGTCCGACTTTTAACGATAACAACTCTTTGATTGAAGCGCATATCATAGGCTTTAACGGCGACCTTTACGGGCAGAGTATACGCTTGTTTTTTAATAGGTTTATCAGAAAACAAAAAGTCTTCGTTGATAAGGAACAGCTTTCTAAACAAATTTACAAAGACGTTTTGGAGGCTAAAAATGGTTAAATTCGGTCCCAGCGGCAACAGTCGAGGCTTTTATGAGGAAGGAAATTTGCGCAGCGAACAAGCTTTTTTATGGCTCAACCAAAAAGGACTTGAAGCATATGAATACAGTTTTGGCAGGGGTATAAGCCTATCTGACAAAAAGGCGGAGCTTTTTTGCGCCGAAAGCAAAAAATATTCAATCGAAGTGTCGGTGCATGCGCCTTATTATATAAACTTTGCCAATCCCGATCCCGAAATGGTAAAAAAAAGCATAATGTACCTTATCAACAGCTGTAAGAAGCTGGCAATTATGGGCGGCAAGCGTGTTGTTTTTCATGCGGCTACTGTAGGCAAACTAACCCGTCAGGAAGCTTGTGATTTATGTCTAAAAAATATAGATTTGTTGCTTTCGGCAATATATGAAAACAATCTTAACGGATTTTATTTTTGTCCTGAGACTATGGGCAAAATTAATCAAATAGGAGATGTTGACGAGGTGGCAAATATAGTTAACCGTGACGCTTGTTTTTTACCGGCAATAGATTTTGGACACCTAAACGCAAGGACTTCTGGAGGCATAAAAGGAAAAGACGATTACAAAGCCATTATCGAAAAACTTATGAGCAGCGTAGGCGAAGAAAAAACAAAAAATATGCACGTGCATTTTTCTAAAATAGAATATTCTAAGGGCGGCGAGGTAAGACATCTTACCTTAGCGGATACAAAATTTGGACCTCCTTTTGAGCCGCTTGCATATGTGATAGACGAATATAAACTTAATCCGATAATAATCAGCGAATCAGA
>CALGIK010000295.1 GCA_937915515.1 uncultured Clostridia bacterium | reverse complement strand
TTATTTGACTTCCGCAGTCGGGGCAACCGTCATTCAGCGTATTTTTAGACATAATTGTTTTGTATTTTCCGTAATTGCCGAAAATGTCTTTTTCGGTATCCCTGCCGCCTTTTTTAACCATATCGGCAATAACCGCTTTTATGCAATATAATAAGTCCTCTGTTTCTAAATCCGTCAATGAGGAAATTTTTCTTTTTGGATTTATCTTAGCGCAAAACAGAATATCCTGCAGCACTCCGTTGCCAATACCTGGGAACCTTTGCTCGGTAGCTAAAAAAGCTTTAACGCTTAAATTCGGTTTGCTATCCTTTAAAACTTCGTAAAAGCGTTTTTTAAAACTGTTGTCAAGGAGCGAAATGGCTTGAGAGCTTTTTACGTAATACTCATATTGATAATTTTCGTCGTGCAACAAAATTCCGCCGTACATAGCTACACTAAAAACCAAAGCCGTGCCGTCGCAGAATTTAAGCAGCAGCTGATAATCCTTTAAATTTGATGTATCGTTTATTAACCTTACATTGACTCCGTCGTCAAAACAAAGAGCTTGTCCGTTGTCAAAACATATCTCGACAAACATTCCAAAACCTTTTACTTTTGTTACTTTGTTGCCGGCTATTTTTTCGCAGTAGTTTTTGACATCGCCGTTAAACCAACAAAACTTATGCGGCTTAGTGGCCGGTAAAACGCTTTCCACACTTTTGCCCGCAATATTTTCGTCCAATTGTTTTGCTACCGTCACTACCTCCGGATATTCCAACATATTATTTCTCCCCTTTTTTGCTATCATATCAAAAAAATAAACTACCGTCTACTTTTTTACATAGTATGTAAAATTGTAAAATCCACCGAAAGCAGTATCTTGGTGGTAAGAAAAAACCGTAAGGAGCCGAAATACAAAGATAAGCAAAAGCGAAGATCAGATTGCAACCATTTACCTTCATTGCGTTATCCTAAAGGTGAACCCCTATTTAATTGTTTCAGAAATAAAACGACTTCCTTTTGTCAAAAATAAAAAAACAGCTAAAATACTCAAAAGTTACAATGAAGAATAAAAATTTGCCCCAAAACCTGATTTAAGCATAAAAAAAACCGTAACATCAATACTTTTGGTATTCAATATTACGGTTTTTTTGGTGCGAAGGAAGGGACTTGAACCCTCACGTGTAAAACATACGCACCTCAAACGTACGCGTCTGCCATTCCGCCACCTTCGCTTATTGGTGCTAAAGCATTATATTACAAAGCATAAAAAAGGTCAATCGTTTTATAACTTTTTATTCCGTTAAAAAGTCGTATATCATCTGGAAAGCGTTTGCTGCCTTATCTTCCCACTTAGTGTATATATACTTTGCGACATTACGGTTTGGCACGTTTATTTTAATTTCCAAAGCCGGCTGAGTCGGTTCAATAATTTTTAAAATAACGTCATATGTGCCGTCACCCTTTTTGTGATAATCGCTGAAATACTCTTGCTTTCGGCGGTAATTAAGACGGTTTATCTTAACGCAATCGCTTACAATTTCCCTCAAACTCGAAGGAATCCTCACAAAAAAATGCGCCAGACATACCCTCCCCTCCGGCGTTATGGTGTACAGCGGCGCAGTTGTACTGTTGGAATTGGTGCGGTAAACAAAATTTGCCTCTATCAGCTGTTCCAGCGCCAGTTTAAAATCCATATAATTAAGCCAAATGTTACTGTTGCAACACAAATCAGAAATAGAGTCCTCCGAAAGAGGCATCTCCATTTTATCAAACACAAACAGCAAAAGCAGCTTGTTTTGTGTGCTGTCCAACGTAAACCCTGCCAAAACACCCTCCGTAGCAAAAAAACGTAATTTTAAACAAAAATTTTAAGATGATAAAACATAATAATTGTACTACAAACGGATAAACAAAACAACTTTTTTGACAAAATTAATTTTAATAATAAAATACATATTAAAATAGTGTTATTGTTGTTGCTAATTCACTATCAAACTGTGCGTAAAAGCGGTTATTATGGTACAATACACATATATAACTATGCTTATGCGGGGTATCTGTATGACTGTTCAACTATTTGATTCTATTAAATACATACAAAATATGTGGAGCATATACTTAGTTCAAAATGAACAAAGTTTTTTTAATATTAATGACTATAAAATTTATCCTGCAGCATATTCATCAGCTTGCTGGCGAGGTTATGTTGCTCAATTTTGTATATCTACCGCAGGACAATTATTTTTGCACAGATTAAGCACTAACAATGACTCTCTCCTTTCTGATACTTCTAAAACAGGTTTTGCAAAAAAACATAACTTATTTTCACCTAAGATTAACGGCAAACAAGCAATTGATACTTTTATTAATGAAACAAAAGAATATTCAGCTCACATCGTTTCTGGAGGACCATTATTTTACAATAGTCTAAATTTAGCGACTGACTATACTGGTTCGATAATTATAGTAAGAGGTAAATTGTTTTCTGAAATAAATAATGGTATGTTTATTGGTTTTTTGTCTTGCGCTTCATTTAAATTTGTTTCGGAATTGATATTTATAAAAGGTAAATTATCAGACGTCAATGAGTTATCAGAGACAGCTGCCTTAATGAGGAAAACAATTAATCCATTTTATAAAAAACATATCCTCATTAATGAAGATTGCTTCTCTGAAAATTGGATTGAACGCAATCGTTTAATCTTTAGAGAGTACAAAAAATTATGGCCGCAATGGATAATCAAAAAGCAAAATCTTTTGTTAAAGAAAATAAAGAATATTAATAATTATAATTGATAACAGAATTGACTTTTATATTAAAAATGTTAAAATAGACATAATGAGGGGCAAATTATGGCAGATAATGATATTTTAAACATTTTTACCCAAAGGATGGACGAGCTTATTAACAGTCATCTTATTTTAGCGGAAAAATCCATAAGTCAATTGCTTAAATGCATCGCCGCCACACCTTTGTTTACCGAAGTTATTACCGACACGTTAAGCAGCGTAAATTATTCTGACGAGTTTAACAACAGCCGCATTACCTACATTAAGGACGGCAAGAACCGTATCAAATTTGTTCTTCCCGCTCAAAAGGAACGTATCTTTACCCTCGTCGTATGTTTGCTTACCGAAATTGATACAGGTAGGCGCAATCTGTTGGATTTTTTAAAGGAATATTATAGCGATATAGATGATACCCTAAGTTTCAAAAGATTTTGCGATGCAATTTTGATACCCTTCAAAAAAGCAGGCGAAAATATTTTAAAAATAACAGCGTTTGACGAGACAAACGAGATTTATCAGACCGAAAACTACTTTGCTTCCTTAACGGCGGAAATTTCGCCAAAACAAACAAAAAACATTATTATACAATTAGATAAATTTGCGGAGGATTTAGAAAAACAAAAACTTATTGCAGCAGCGCAAAAGCAGGAATGTTATCTTATAAGCAATGCGCTTAAAAATGCTGTAGTTACAAAAAACCTTACTCTTGCCAAGCTTTTTTGGATAAGTTTTAAAAATACCGTTAAGGCAAACAGAGTAAACAGCTCTTATCTGCCTAAAATACAAAAACTATTGGCAGATGCTAAAATTTTGTAATTTTTCGCAAATTCAACAATAATTTTAAATTTAAATTACTTGACTGACAATGATAAACGTTATACGAAAATGATAAACGAAAAATTCATCAACGTCAAATAACAAAGCTATGGAAATGTTGCAGCAATTAAATTTCTACTTTGCAGCAAAAATGCTAAATATCCTTAAAATATTTGCCATGAATTGATTTTTGTGATATATTAACAAAGCTAAATAAATATGCCTCCATAGTCTAGCGGTTAGGACGTTGCCCTCTCACGGCAGAATCAGGGGTTCGAGTCCCCTTGGGGGTACCAAGTGTATCGGTTAAGAGTCTTCATACTCTCTAACCGATTTTTATATGAAATTGAATTTTCCAAAATGTGGTATATTACTATACAAATGGCTTGG
>CALGIK010000294.1 GCA_937915515.1 uncultured Clostridia bacterium | reverse complement strand
GAAAAAGAGGCAACAACTCATACATACCTAAAGAAAGTGGTAAGCCGATTTTCCTTTTTTTGTTTTGCACCGGCTTAAAACGGCTTAACAGCTCTCTTTTATATTCATATAAATTGGGTAATTCTTTTTGAACAATGTTGTTTAACCCTCTTTCGCACCTGTTGCCGCTTATATATTTTCTCTCTTTTCCAAAACTATTGACGGTTAGCTGACAATTATTTGTACAAGCAGAGCAGTGAGTGCATGAGGAAGTATGTGTAAAATCTTTTAGAGAGTCTGCATCAATCAATTTGCTGTTTTTATATTTCATTGCATAAATTGCCGCACCGTAAGCTCCCATCAATCCTGAAAGGTTAGGACGAATAACGTTTATGCCTAATTCTTTTTCGAAAGCTCTTAAAACGGCATCGTTTAAAAACGTACCGCCCTGAACAACTATGTTTTTGCCTAATTCCTTTGCGGAAGACGCCCGTATTACCTTATATATAGCGTTTTTTACGACGCTTATCGACAGCCCGGCAGAAATATCCTCTAACGAAGCGCCGTCTTTTTGAGATTGCTTGACGCTCGAATTCATAAACACTGTACAGCGTGTGCCAAGGTCAACAGGCGCTTTGCTGAACAATGCTTCTTTAGCAAATTTAGCTACAGGATAGTTAAGCGAACGAGCAAAAGTTTCGATAAAGGAGCCGCACCCGGACGAACATGCTTCGTTAAGCATTATCGAATCGATTTCGCCGTTATTAATCTTAAAACACTTTATGTCTTGACCTCCGCTGTCCAATATAAAATCCACGTTTGGCAAAAAGTGTTTGGCCGCTGTATAGTGCGCCATAGTTTCCACCAAACCTTCGTCGGCATTAAAAGCATTTTTTATTAGTTCCTCGCCATAACCCGTAGTCACAGCGCCGCAAATTTTGATTTTGTCAGCTGTTAACAAAAAAATCTTCTCCAGTTGATTTTGGACAAGCTTAACGGGGTCGCCCATATTGGGACTGTAAAAACTATAAAGAATATCTTTATTGTTGTTAATCAAAACAAGCTTTGTAGTGGTGCTGCCGCAATCTATACCTAACCATGCATCACCTTTATAGCAATCAAAATCCATAGCTGATACTGTGTCTTTGCTGTGTCTGATTAAAAATTTATTGTAATCATCCTGGTCTAAAAACAACGGTTTTAGTCTGACCTTAGTCTCTGACGTATTATTTATCGTATCACTTAATGACTGTACTAAATTTTCGTAACTAGTAAGTTTGCCATATTTCCTTCTTATGCATTGTTTTTTGAGGCACCCAGCGCAACAAAAAACAATGCATAAGAAGGAAATATTGCGTCCTCTTCGCTGATTTTTAGAGTTTCGACAAACCTTTTTTGAAGACCTTTACAAAAATAAAGCGGTCCGCCTAAAAACAGAGTCTTGCCCTCAATTTTTCTTCCTTGAGCCAATCCGCTTATCGTCTGATTAACGACCGACTGATATATGCTGGCGGCAACATCCTCTTTGGTTGCTCCTTGATTTAAAAGAGCTTGTATATCGGTTTTGGCAAAAACACCGCATCGGGAAGCAATAGGATATATCTTTGTAGATTTTAAACTTAAAGAATCTAATTCCTCCACCGAAATATTAAGCAAAATTGCCATTTGGTCAATAAAAGCACCCGTTCCGCCGGCGCAGGTTCCGTTCATGCGCTCGTCAATTCCGCCTTTAAAAAATATTATTTTTGCGTCTTCGCCCCCTAATTCGATTACATTATTTGCGTCGGAAAACTCTTCTTTTACGTACTCGGCAGTAGCAAATACTTCTTGTACAAAATCGTATTTTGTCATTTGCGAGACGCCAAAACCCGCCGAGCCCGAAAAAGCTACGGTAAATTCTTTGTCTTTTAAAAGGCTTTTTATTTCACCTAACATTTGCAAGGTTTTTTGCCTTACTTGCGAAAAATGCCTTTCGTATTTTTTATATATAACTGTGTCTCCCAAACTAAGCACGATTTTTGCGGTAGAAGAACCTAAATCAATACCCAGCGAATATAGATTATTGTTTTTGTCCACTTTTTACCTTATAATAAATATTAATCGCCGACTGTCATAAAATATTTGTTTATATTATTATTTAGCATAAATACAAACTAATGTCAATATATTAACCGTCTTGTTCACAAATTATTCATACATAAAATAAAGTTTTTTTGGCCTTAAATATTATATAAATAAATGAAATATGATATAATGAATTTATTAGGGAGAAAACTATGAAAATTGCAGTTATATCTTATTCGTTTACCGGCAACAATGAGGCTTTGGCTAAGCAAATTGCGCACAATCTTTCTGTTGAGCATATTAGTTTGTCCGAATCTAAAAAACGCAACTATTTCACGATTTTTTTGGATATCATGTTTAATCGTACGCCAAAAGTAACACCAAACGCAACAGATATTGACAATTATGATTACGTTATTTTTGTTGCTCCTATCTGGATTGGACAGCCGGCTTTTCCGTTAAGGTCCTATCTAATATACCTAAAAGAGCATCC
>CALGIK010000293.1 GCA_937915515.1 uncultured Clostridia bacterium | reverse complement strand
CTATAAAACCGTTTTTATCTAAAGCCACCAATTTTTCGAATACAGAGTTGTCGGGTATCTGTCCAACACATATAAACACGGCTTTTGTATTAATAATTTTGGTTTCGCCGCTGTCGGTTTTTTCAAAACGTAATCCATTAAGATGACCTTCTTTAATTAAAAACTGTTGCAGATTAAGATTATGAAAAATTTCGACGTTTGGCTTGCTTTTTAACGTGCGCACCAAATGCGACTCTCCAAAAAATTTATCAAATAAGGTGCAAACGGTAACCTTTTTGCAATAGCCCGTAAGCATTATGCTGTATTGCAAAGCCGTGTTTGCGTCGCCGATAACAACAACCTCCTCCCCCGCAAAAAATGGCCCGTCGCACGTAGCGCAATAGCTTACGCCTTTTCCGATGAGTTCCTCTTCGCCTAAAACTCCGATACGGCGGTGCTTTACGCCTGTTGCCAAAATAATGCTTTTGGACGTATAAGTATTGTAATCGGTAATTACCGAAAAACCCTCAGGTATTTTAGTTATGCTTTCTACCTTTTCTAATTCCGCCTTTACGCCAAGCTGATTAATCTGTTCAAACAGTATATCGGAAAATTCGGCGCCGCTGATGCTTTTTTGCGTGGGAAAATTTTCCACCTTTGGGCTTAACGCTATCTGACCGCCAAAGGTATCTTTTTCGAGTATTAAAACGCTTTTGCCGTTTCGCAAGGCATAAAGGGCGGCGGTCATGCCCGCCGTCCCGGCGCCTACAATAATTATGTCAAAGTTGTCAGCCATTAAGTCCCTCTATAAATCTTTTTATTTCGCTGGCGTTTTCGTATCTGTATAATCCGTCTTTTTTAGGCACAAGCAATGTCGGCGCCTTTTTGACGTTATATTTGTTAGCCATATCCTTGTTTTCCAAAGCGTCAAAAGAAGTATAAACTATATTTGCTTTGTCCAACATACCTTTTGCCATTTTACAATTAGGGCAAGTGGGACTGGTAAACAATATTGGCTGAGTGATTTTTTGGCTGCTGTCTGTTTGTGTTGCAACACTAACGTCCAGACAGCTTTTTTTGTCGTTTAAAACGGATTTTTCGATATTATAAACTTTACGTTCCTTAAACTCTTCCACCTTGCCGTCATTCCAGTTTTGAACAGGACGATAGTATCCAGTTATGCGGCTGTAAACTTCTGTCTTTCTGCCGCAAGTAGGACATTCGTATACTTCGCCCGCTATATAACCATGGTCTTGACAAACGCTGTAAGTAGGACTTAAAGTGTAATAAGGCAAATGATAGTTTTGAGCAATCTTACGGACTAAGTTTGCGGCAGACCTCCAATCGCTTATCTTTTGACCTAAAAATGCATGAAAAACAGTGCCGGAAGTATAAAGCGTCTGCAATTCGTCCTGAATATCCAAAGCCTTAAAAATGTCTTCGGTATAACCCACAGGTAAATGGCTGCTGTTTGTGTAATAAGGCACGTTGCTTACGCCTTCGCTTGCGGTAATTATATCGGGATAACGCTTTTTGTCGTGTTTAGCCAGTCTATACGAAGTTGATTCCGCCGGCGTTGCTTCGAGGTTATATAAACTGCCAAATTTTTCTTGATAATCGGACAGTTTATCACGCATAAAATTAAGAGTTTCCTTAGTAAATTCCAGCGCTTTTTTATCCGTTAAATTTTTATTAATCCATTTAGCGTTTAAGCATGCTTCATTCATACCTAATAAACCTATCGTCGAAAAATGGTTGTCGAAAGTACCTAAATAGCGTTTAGTATAAGGGTAAAGTCCTTCGTTTAACAACTTAGTGATAACGTCACGCTTTATCTTTAAACTGCGAGCCGATATATTCATTATCTTTTCGAGACGGGCAAAAAATTCCTTCTCAGAACCGGCTAAATAAGCAATGCGTGGCATATTTATTGTAACAACGCCGATACTGCCTGTACTTTCACCGCTGCCAAAATATCCACCGCTCTTTTTGCGAAGCTCCCTTAAATCAAGACGCAGTCTGCAGCACATACTTCTGACGTCACTCGGCTCCATATCGCTGTTTACATAATTGCTGAAGTAAGGAGTGCCGTATTTTGCCGTCATTTCAAACAGCAGCCTGTTGTTTTCCGTCTCCGACCAGTCAAAATCTCTGGTTATGCTGTATGTCGGGATAGGATATTGAAATCCTCTGCCGTTGGCGTCGCCTTCAATCATAATTTCGATAAAGGCTTTGTTTATCATAGCCATTTCCTGCACACAGTCTTTATATTTAAAATCCTGTTCCTTTCCGCCGACAAAAGCATTTAGCTCGGCTAAGTCATTGGGGACAACCCAATCAAGCGTGATATTTGTAAAAGGCGCTTGCGTCCCCCAACGGCTGGGAGTGTTTACGCCGTAAACAAAAGATTGCACGCATTGTTTTACTTCCTTATAGCTCAAATTATCGGCTTTTACAAAGGGGGCAAGATAAGTGTCAAAGGACGAAAAAGCCTGCGCTCCCGCCCATTCGTTTTGCATAATGCCCAAAAAGTTAACCATTTGGGCATTATGCAAAACGAATGGGC